>CANHKJ010000017.1 GCA_947460915.1 Verrucomicrobiia bacterium | reverse complement strand
GGATAGGTGATATTCGTGTAAAGTGGTGCGCCATAGCCATGGAGTTGCCAGTTTGCAGGTACGGGGATTTCTTTCCATGAAGAGTCATCGAACGCAACAGCCTCGAAGCCTTGCGGGCGCGTGGCTGGATTGCCGGTGTGGTGAAATTTCCAGTTGCCGTTGAGGAGCTTGCACCATGGGGATTCAAGTCGAAGTTTGCCATTGGCAGCTTCCTTGTTAGGAAATGGCATCGAGGTGGCACGAGGAGCTTCCTTGTTGATTCGGAAAACGGCTTGGTTCTCCCAATCGGCCTGCTGGCCATGGAGGAAAGAGCAGAGAAAGAGAAATGCGAGAAGTCGTTTCATGGCGAAGTTGATGGTCGAGTAGTAACGCAGAATGACGTGCTTGTAAAAGAAAATGCCCTGCCTTTTTGCAAAGGCAGGGCAGGTGAATTTCGGGTAAGATTACCAGTAGATGTAGTAGAGGACGAGCATGGCGGCGATCACCGCGACACCACCAATCTTGGCCACCTTCGAAGACTCGAGTGCGATGGTTTCCGACACGGGAAGCTTCGCTGGAGTTTGGAGCGGATTGACGAAGTTGAGAATCACTCCGATCAGGACAATCACGAGGAAGCAGATGCTCATGCGGTCAAGGAATGTGATTTCGGAAGCAAACCACATGCCGTTGTTGCAGAGTGCTGGTCCTACGAACCATTTAATCGATCCGTAGAGAACGATGTTCACGATGATGCCAAGCCAGCCGAAGTAGCGTGGTGTGCGTGGAGCAAGGAAGCCGAAGAGGAACACAGCGAGGATGCCGGGGCTGATGAAGCCTTGGAACTCTTGGATGATCGTGAAGATGCCGCCAAACGCAGGATTGCCGAGGAAGGGGGCGATGATGCAAGCGATGAGCACGAACAACAAGGTGAAGCCTTTGCCTGCGTTGACCAATTGGTCTTGCGTCGCGTCTTTCTTGAACTTCTGGAAAATGTCCATTGTTGCGATAGTTGCAGCAGAGTTCAGCATGGATGCCAATGAGGAAACAACGGCACCGAAGATTGCAGCGAGCACAAACCAAGTGATGCCTGGTTTCATGAGATTGCGTAGCAAGATCGGGAAGGCGGCATCGTAGTCGTAGCCTACGAGCTTATTACCCTTGGCGGCACTACTTGCGCTGACAATGTCATTGTTCGCGGCGGCGAGAGCAGCGGGTGAGTTGTCCGTTGCGGGAACGGGCACACCGGCGATCTTGGCATTGTGGACCAGAACGGTAGCAGCTTGCTCGGGATTCGTTTTCGCAAAGTTCTCAGCGAATGGATAGACCGTGGCTTCACCTTTGGCGATAGCTTCGATCATGGGGGAGTTTTTCTTTGTAGCTTCCCCTGCGAGGTCTCCGCGATACAGGTTGAAGCAAAGAATGCCAGGGATGACGACGATGAAAGGAATGACCAGTTTGAGTGCAGCAGCAAAAATAATGCCCTTCTGACCTTCGGCGAGAGACTTGGATCCAAGAGTCCGTTGCACGATGTATTGATTGAGTCCCCAATAGAAAAAGTTAGGAATCCACAGTCCTAACATGAGAGCAGTCCATGGAATCGCAGGGTCTGTGATCGGGCGCTTCATGTGCAGTTTGCCGCCCTCGAGGTTTTCACCAGCCACAGCAACGGCTTCGCCGTCCTTGCCATCATTGAGTAAAACGAAGCGTTCATATGCGCCAGCGTTTTTGATGTCCTCGACGGTAGCGGAAGAATTGTTGACTTTGGTAAGGATGAGCTCATTCGGGTCGGCATCTTTCATGGCTCCAAATGCTAACCACATCACGACACCGCCTCCGACAATTAGTGCAGCACCCCAGATCAGGTCGGTCCATGCGCATGCTTTGAGACCACCTACAAAAACATAAACAGCGGCAGAACCGCCAATAATCCAGCAGCCAACTGTGATCGATCCGAGGTCCAGACCCGCGACGGAAATGTCGTGGAAGAACACGGATACCACTTTGGCACCAGAATAGATCACCGATGCGGTGGGAACACCGACAAGAATGATCAGCGTGCTAACAGCCATCACTGAACGCGAGAATACACCGTAGCGGTATTCGAGAAACTCAGGAATGGTGTAAATGCCGCAGCGCAATAGTTTTGGTAGGAAAACAAACGCAGTGACGACGAGGGTCACAGCTGCCATCCATTCGTAGGAAGCGATGGCCATGCCGAGCCAGTCAGCGGCTTGTCCCGACATGCCGACGAATTGTTCCGTAGAAATGTTTGCGGCGATCAGCGAAAATCCGACTAGCCACCATGTCAGTCCGCGGCCCGCGAGGAAGTATCCTGCTGCACCACCAGAGTCAGATTCACCAGCGGTTTCTTTGTTGCCTTGGCGAATGCCGAATACGATAACGCCGACAACGGCAACGAGGAAGAGCACGATGTCGAGCGTGCCCATGGCTTTTGTCTCAGAGCCCGTGACGGCGAGTAATGAAAAGAGAGAATTCATATAGGTTCGATCAAAAAAATTACTCCGCGCTAAATTTGTGGATCATCGTGTGCTTGTATGTCTCACCGGGCTTGAGCACAGCCGTGGGGAAGTTTGGCTTGTTTGGAGCATCGGGATAATTTTCCGTCTCCAAGCAAAACGCGGTGCGGTGGGCGTAAGCGACGCCTTTTTTGCCAATCGCTTTGCCGTCGAGAAAATTGCCACCGTAGAACTGAATCGCAGGCTGGTTGGTGGAGACTTCCATCAAGCGACCGGATTTTGGATCTTTGACGCGAGCAGCGAGACGCACGCCATCGGCTTTGCGTAGCACCCAGCAATGGTCGTAGCCGAGGCCGAGTTTGATGGCTTCAAAGTCGGCATTGACGCGTTCGCCAATCGCGGTGGCTTTGGTGAAATCAAGCGGCGTGCCAGAGACAGGTGCTACTTCGCCAGTAGGAATCAAGCCCGCATTCGTGGGCAGATAATGATCGGCTTCGAGTTGCAATACGTGATCGTTGATCGTGGCCGTAGGATCGCCGGAAAGGTTCCAGTAGCTGTGGTGAACAACGTTCAGAACCGTTGGCGCATCGGTGGTGGCTTCGGCTTCCCACTTGAGCTCGTTGCTGTCATTGAGCGAGTAGGTTACTTTGACCGAGAGATTGCCCGGATAACCTTCTTCGCCGTCTTTGGAGAGATAGGTAAATTCTACACCGCCATCGACTTGCTTGCCGGTCCAGAGAACTTTATCGAAGCCTTTGAGGCCGCCGTGCAGATGGCAGGGGATGCCGCCCGGATCATTGTTCGTAGCGAGAGTGTATTCCTTGCCATCGAGAGTGAATTTCCCGTCCTTAATGCGGTTGCCAAAACGTCCGACCGTGGAGCCGAAGTAGCTGGTATTGGTCAACCAACCATCGAGGGTATCGTAGCCGTGGGTGACATCGGCGACAACGCCGTTTTTATCTGGGACTTCGACCGAAACAAGGATGGCGCCGTATTCGGTGACTTTGGCGATGACGCCGTTTTTGTTCGTGAGCGTGAAGATTTTCGCCTCACGACCGTCGGGTAATTTTCCGTAGACTTGCATGGTGATAGGATCCGCTGGAAGTGCGACACTTGTGCTAGTGGTTTTTCCGCAAGAAGCAAGCAAAGCTCCCGCTAGTAGTGTCATGATGGGTTTTGCATTCATGTGCGCGCAGTTTGCGCAAATTCGCTGGAATGCCAAGGCAATTTTTTGGATTCTGTCATTCTTCTGCAAGCTCCATTCGCTCGGACCATGGAGCAATCATTCGTGAATCGGTTTGGCTGTAGCATCTAAAAGGCGCACATGGGGGCGAGCGTTTGAGGGCTCGGGAATGAGCAGTCGCACGCTGTGTCGGCCCGCTTTCAGTGGCTGGCTGATTTTGCCTTCCTTAACGAAAAGCTCTTGGCCATTGAGTTCGATGCGAGCATTGTCTGCGCCTTCGATGGCGAGCGTCACAGTGCCATCCTTCGATAGCTCGAAGGCGGATTCAAGTTTGCGTTTGGGCTTGCCTAACAGTTGGATGACAGGCACTTCTTTGAGCTCGATGCTGCCGTCCACCCATGTGGTGAGTGGTAGAGATTGCGTCTCATTTTGGAAACTTTGCCAATGACGGAGGGTGCCGTCTTCTTGGACTTTGTAAGCTCCGTCTTTTCCGAGTTCGGTGAGAAATTTCACTAGATCCGCGAGTTCGTCGCGACGCAAGGAGTGTGTGAGTCCGGCAGGCATCAGCGAGACGGGGATCACTTCTTTTTTGCTGACCTGTGCTGCGGGAATGGTTTGCATTTTTCCGGCATTGTCGCGCAAAACCACTTCACGCTGGTCCTCACGGGCGAGGAATCCCGTGTGGGTGGCTCCGTCTTTGGTGGTGATCATCGCGGTGGCATAGCCTTCTTTGATTTTCTTGGCAGGTTCCAGTAGGCTATCGATGATGTAATCCATCGGCGCGCTGGAGCCAATGCTGACAAGATTCGGTCCAACAATACCACCGACAGGACCGATGGCGTGGCAGGCGATACATTGCAATTCCATGCGACGATAGATTGCCTCGCCACGAGCCGCATTGCCCGATTTGTTGATCTCTTCGATCCATGTGCGCATTTCTGCCTCGGTCATTGATGTGATCGGCGTTAGGCCGCCGGCCACGGTAATGGCATCGATGAGGGCCTTGGTGTCACCACCGCTGGCGCTGGCCTTTTGCAGGGCTTGAGAAGCGATAGCAGGCGGAAGTTTTTTTCCTGTTAGCGCGTTGGTGAGCAGGGCTGGGCCTTCTTTGAGTGAGAGAAATGCTTGGATCAATGCACCCGAAGCAGGGCTTTCGGCCTTGAGCGTGCTGAGGAAATCAGCACTGCGCGGTGCGGCTTTTGCGGGGTCGAGTAAAATCATCGCTTGCAGAGTGCTCGCTTGTTTTTCTGGTGACAGTGAGGGCTTGAGGTGATGATTGAGAAATGCCTCCGAGGCAGGGCCACCGAGGCGAGCAATGCTAAGCAGGGAAGTATCGCTAGAGGAATTGCTGAAGGAGGCAAGAGATTCGAGCTTCGCTCGTGCGGCTTCGATCTTCCACAATCCTGCAAGTTCGATGGCGGCGTTGGCAGTAGCGGAGTCATCGAGCAATGGGATCAATCGCTCAGTTTGCTCAGGGATGAGTCCACGTTGTTGTTGTGCTGTCATCATCGCTTGTAGGGCTTGAGCGCGCAGGGCGGGGGAATGTTTTGCATCGAGAGCTAAAATGAACAACCGATTGAGGTTGGCTTGATCGATGGTGCTACCGATGATTTTCATGAGTTCGGCGAGTTGCTCGGGAGCGAGTTGATTTTTCTCGACTACGTCTAATAGTAATGCGGCGGCGTTACTTTGGTTCGCAGCTTTGAGCGCGAAGAGTAGGCCTTGGCTGTTCTCTGTGAAGGAAATCTGTCCAGATTGAAAGGCGGGAAGCCAGGTGCTTGATTGTTCATAGCAACTGCGCCATAATGCGAAGTCGAGATTTTCGTCCATTTCCTGTGCGAGCACCGTGGTGGCGATCTCAATTGCGCGAGGCGTCGCGACGGTGCGCATCAAATTCACTGCTTCGAGACGAACGCGTGGATGCGGATCGCGGCAGAGAGTGAGGAAAAATGCATCGCGGTTCGCGTCATCGACGGCCATAACCATCGTGCCTTGATTGCGAATCAGTTGATGAAATGTCCGGACGATGGCCGCGCGGAGTTTGCCGTCGGCAGCAGCTTGTGCGCGATCCCAGAATTGACTGCGGAACCAGACGAAATCCTCGATGCCTGCGGTCTGAGCGGCCCACAAGTATTCGCAGCGCAGGGTATCGCTCAGGTCGTCATTTTTCATGAGACTAGCAACCGCTTCCTTGAGCTTGGGCAATTTGCGAGACTTGATTTCTTGTTTGGCCCAGTAGCGAGTCGATTGCTCGGGAGCTTGTAGTTGTTTGAATAAGTCATCAACAGAAAGCTTCGCAAAATTCACGCGCGGGCTGAGTGGGCGATTTTTGGCAGTGATGCGCCAAATGCGTCCGTGGACTTGGTCGCGCCTTGGGTCACGAAAATCCACCTCTCCATGCTGGATGATCGGGTTATACCAATCGGCCAAATACAGTGCTCCATCTGGTCCCATATTCACATCGACAGGCCGAAACGAGCCGTGGGATGAGCTTACCAGATCGGCAAGTTGCTGCGAGCGGTAACCGCTTTTTTCATCACCTAGGGAAAAGCGATTGACGCGATGACCGCGGAAATCGCAAGTAATCATGTTGCCCTGCCATTCATCGGGAAAATGTCGACCGCTAATGACTTCCAATCCGCATTGCTTCGGTTGCCCCGGGTTCATGCCCTTGAGGATGCGTGGCAACTGATCGGGGAGGCAGCGGAAAGTAGCACCAGGAAATGCGTAATTGATGCCTTCGCCGTAAGCGCCATCGGTAGTGAAGCTCTGACCCCAATTGTCAAATACGTGGCCCCAGGGATTGATCTGACCAAGAGTGAACACTTCTAGTCTTCCGGTCTGTGGCTGAAATTGCCAAATACCGCTGCCCATCAGACGACGCACGCCGAAAGGAGTCTCGATGTGACTGTGGATGTAAACGCTTTGGTTGAAATACAAATTTCCATCCGGCCCACCCTTGATGCCATGAAGAATGTGGTGTGTATCCTCGGTGCCAAAGCCGCTGAGCAGCACTTCGTGGGATTCTCCTTTGCCGTCTTGATCGCGATCATGAATGAACCACAACTCGGTGGAATTTGCCACGTAAGCGCCACCGTCCTGCGGCCAGATGCCAGTAGGAATGAAAAGCCCCTCATAGAAAACGGTGCGCTTGTCGGCCTTGCCGTCTTCATCGGTGTCCTCGAGCACGAGAATTTGATCGTTTTGTGTCTGCCCCGGCCTGATTTGCGGGTAAATGGCACTGCTTGCGACCCACAATCGACCGCGAGCATCCCATGCCATCTGAATTGGCTTGTGAACCATCGGCTCTGAGGCGAAAAGGGATATCTCAAATCCATCCGCGACCTTAAAGCTCGCCAGTTGATCGTTGGGATTCGTCGAGGGAATTTGTGTGAGATTGCGTTGCGCCCACAGGCTGCTAGGAATCAAAAGAAGAGCGAGGAAGAATTTCATTGGTCAGGTGTGTTTGGGTTCGCAAAGCTACTGAAGATGAGCGCTTCTTTTTCGGCGATGAGTGGGTCAAACTGGGGAATCTCTACGCCGTTATTGCCCTGCTCGTGCTTGCGCGAGCCGAAGAGGTAAATCTCGTTTTGGGGACGCCAGCGCTGAAAAAACAGCTGATTTTTCGCGATGATTGTCTCGCGTAATGATGGCTGCGCAAGAGTGGCGGGATCGATCGAGAGTCCTAACGAGCGCACCACGAGTGGAGCGATTTGTTTATAATCTTGCTGAGTGAAAGTAACACCATTGACGGTGGACCAGGCTTGGTCTTTCATCAAGGCGTGGAGGTCCGCAAAGGCGAGTTTTTCCTCAGTGGCCAGTTTTTCGATGGCTCGTGCATACATTTCGCGTTGAGCGGATTGCGCGGCGAGGGATGGCCAACGCTTGGTGTCACGACTGGCTGGCGGTGGCGAAAAAAGCACAATGTTCGCTTGTGTGGTCTCGCGAATCATCTGCAACATCTCACGGTAGGCTTGGAGAAACGACGCGAGACCTGCTTCCCCTGTAAAAGAATCCACCGCACCGTAGCAAATCATCACCGTGGTCGGTTTGATCTCGGCAAGTTGCTGCTTGAGCCGATCAAATCCCTCGCGCGGAGGGCCGAAATAGCTGCGGCTCTCACAACGCGGTGTATCACCACTCCAGCCAAGATTGCGGAAGCGCACTTTCTTTCCGGCGGTGGCTACCGTGAGCGCGGTTTCGATGGCAGCTCCGTGGTAGTCACGCTCCCAAAAGGTATCACCTAATAAAGCTACCAATTCGTTTTCTTTAGCCTCCCAAACGGGGACCGCTTGAGTGGTTTGACAGCCGATGAGTAATGCTAACAGGGCGAAGAGATGACGCATACGATGAAGAATGAGGATGGGAATATTGTGGGGATGTTCCATGGACATGCTACGCAGAGCGCGCGCGGGAACTTTCATTCCTGCACGTCAGTATTTTTTTTCGCAAGGCTCAATACAGCGGGCCGTAGGTCTGGCAGGCGCGGAAGTCTGCGGATTCGGCTTGGGCGGTGCCGAAGGCCGACCAAGCACTAGGTCGGAAAATCGATTCCTCGCTGACGTTGTGCATATAAACAGGGATGCGCAGCATGGAGGCTAGCGCGATCAAATCGGCGCCGATGTGGCCGTAGCTGATCGAGCCATGATTGGCTCCCCAATTGTTCATGACCGTGTAGGTGTCACGGAATGCGCCCTGACCAGTGAGGCGCGGAGCAAACCACGTCGTCGGCCAGGTGGGATTGGTGCGCTCGTCGAGAACGTTGTTGACTTCTTCGGGAAGATCCACAGACCAGCCTTCGGCAATTTGCAAAGCAGGGCCGAGACCAGCGACTAAATTGAGTCGGCACATAGTCACAGGCATACCACCTTTCGTGAGATAGCGTGTGGACCATCCGCCACCGGGAAAATACTCGGTGATCGAGGGATGCCAAGTAGTTGCCTGAAGGCATGCATCCACCTCAGCATCAGTAATTTCCCAATGCGGTTTCATCACGGGTTGTCCATCGCGTGACTGCTGACCGGTGCCGTCAAGTGTGGCAGGCCCCGAATTGATCAAATGCAGCAGGCCATTTTCTGCGACGCCGCTGAGTTCATAGCCGGTGACGCGTTTGACGGCAGCTGGCGACCAATAAGTGCGGACGTCAGCAAAAATCTGTGCGGTATTGGTGAGAAGGTGGCCAAAAAGCATCGAAACACCATTCAAACAGTCGTTTTCTGTAGCCACCATGTAGGGGGCGCGTTTGCCATTCCAGTCAAAAGAGGTCGTGAGAATCGCTTCGAGAAAGTCCCCATTCGGGCGATAATCTGTCCACTGGCGTTGTCCTTGGAAGCCTGCGGCGATGGCATTGTGGCCTTGTCCTTCTTCAGCATAGCCCATTTCAGTAAGGCGATGGTTACCCACCATCATGTCGCGGGCGATGAGTGCCATTTTGACAGAAATTTCCCATTCGCTATCGAGCTGCATGCGCGAGCGTGTGGTTTCGGGCGAGTTGTAATCTTTGCCTTCTGGGCAATGATCGCGCACCCAAGCGAGGGCTTTGGCGTATTCCTCTTGATCGAAAATGTTGTGATCGATGCGACGCAGGAACTCGGTCATGTCGATGGTCTCAACGCGCATGCCGAGGTATTTTTCGAAAAATGCTTGATCGACGATCGAACCAGCGATGCCCATTGAGACACCACCCATAGCGAGGTAGGATTTTCCGCGCATCGTGGCAACAGCAAGTCCCGCCCGGCAGAAACGGAGGATTTTTTCCTGCACATCGGCAGGAATGCTTTGGTCATCGGAGTCTTGCACATCACGACCATAAATGCCGAAGGCGGGTAAGCCTTTTTGGGTATGGCCAGCCAAGACAGCCGCGAGATAAACCGCGCCGGGACGTTCGGTGCCATTGAAGCCCCAAACGGCTTTCGGAATGCCGGGGTCCATGTCCATGGTTTCCGAACCATAACACCAGCAGGGAGTGACGGTTAGAGAGACGCCGACTCCTTCTTTGCGAAATTTTTCCGCGCAAGCAGCTGCCTCAGCGACTCCTCCGATGCAGGTATCGGCAATGACGCATTCTACAGCAGATCCATCGCGATGGCGCAAGGACGATGAGATCAAAGCGGCTGCTGAGAGCGCCATGTCCATGGTTTGCGTTTCGAGGGACTCGCGGACGCCGCCAAGACGTCCATCAATGGTGGGGCGGATGCCAATTTTTGGGAGTGAATTCATAGGTGTATTGGGAAAATGAAAACGGCTTCACGCTGAGTGAAGCCATGAGTAACATCGCAGCTTAGTTCGCTTAGTTCTTTTTCGAGATCAATGCTTTGGCGCGAAGGTTTTTGATCCAGCGGTCATAGCGCTCAGCTGTTTTTTGACGCGAGACACGTTGCTCGATTTGAGCGTGTACTTTGCTCAGAGGGGGAACGGGTCCGTAGGATTTACTAATGACTTTGACAATCGTGAGACCACGCGGGTCCATCAACGGGCCAATGATCGTGCCCTCGGGCGGGTCCATGATCAAGTTGGCAAACTCGGGGGCGAGGTCGGTGCGAGGCACCAAATCTTGGCGGCCTCCTTTTTCTGCGTAAGCATCGCGCGAATGTTTTTTGGCGAGTTCTTCTAATGAGCCGCCTTCTTTGATTTGCTTGACGAGATCCTCCGCGAGTGCGAGCTGAGTATCTGGAGTAGAGCCGGGGCTTTTGGGGTCTACTGCGGGGATGTAGATTTTTTGGAATGTGATTTTGTCACCATTGATGTCGCGCAAGCTGAGCTTGACGGTATTGTATTCCTGCTGAATTTCATGGGGCAATGGCGGCGCTACGTCGTTGAACTTTGATGCGCGCATGGCTTGAACGATCATTTTGCGTTCAGTCATTTCACGGTAGCTGGCCATGGTTAAACGAGCTTTGCTAAGCTCATCACGAAATTTGGTTTTATTACCATTGTAATCCGTGTTGATTTGGCGATCGATTTCCTCATTGATTGCTTCGGGACGGAGTTTGCCGCCGATGTGCTTGAACTCGCTCATCACCAACTCACGGTCGATCAATTCATCGAGAATCTTGTCGTGCGCTTCTTTGACTTTTTTTTCGAATTCAGAGCCACGACGCGGAAACTGTGCGGTCAATTGTCCGACGATGGGGGCCATCAAAATCGCGACTTCTTTCTGGGTCACAACCAGTCCATTTACGGTGGCGGCGATGCCATTAACGACACGAGCACCCGTGCCAGCAACCACTACGGGCTCAGCTGCGAGGGGTGAAAATGTGAGAGGTAAGGCGCTGAAGGAGGCCGTGATTAGCAAGCTGCGTAGAGCGATATGCTTCATAGAATATGGGAATCTTTTACTGATTGGTGTAAGGGGGAATTATTGATCGACGCGTTTGGCGGCGAGTCCAAGGAGTGTCGTGGATTTGGTATGGATTTGCTTGACGCGCTCCGCAGTGATGGGGTTCTCCTTGTCGTAGATCATGTCATTGCGCAGTCCTGACAAAATTTCGCGCATTTGGACAAAGTTCGGGCGCTCACAGATGCGCGGATGCAGGGTTCCGAGAATTTCTGTATAATAGTCGGCAATGTCTTCGCGCATAATTTCCTTGGCGCGCGCACGGCTGTACTGGGCATCGACAGCACCTGCTGCCACATGGAGCGCGCGCAGCCATCCACCGAGAGAAATCAGATGCGCTAGGTCAGTATCGCGCAGCGCGACAAGCTCGCTCTCGACGTCTTTTTGCGTTGCGGAGAGTTCGAGTTTGAGTTGGGCTGAGTCATTTTTGCGGGCATTCTCGAGCAACGCGGCCACGTGGCGTGATACGCGATCTCCTGCGCCGAGTGCCTTGCCGTAGCGCGAGAGTTCTTTGGCGAGGTTTTCGACTTTGGTGAGATCACCAGCTTGCACGATGAGGAAGCCATCAGCGATAAGGAATCCAATTTCTACAGCGAGATCGGCGCGATCCAGCGGCATGCGCTCGGGGATTTTGCGCTCGATTTCATCGGTGGGCAGGGGGGCTAGAGCCTGCAAAGAATCAAAAACCTTTGCGATGGAGGGGGCTGTGAAATCATTGACTGCGAGCTCTTCGCGCACGTGTTCGTCATCGAGTAAATCCTCGGGGGTCGCAGGAATGGCATCGGGTGAAAACTCAACACCGGACTCATCGACGCCGGGTTCCTCAATGTTTTCTTGTTGTGCGCTCGTCAGAGTGACCCCGAAGAACAGATACAAGGCGCTGAGGAGAATGATTTTCATGGCGTGATGATGAATGTTTTTGTGAGATCAGTAAAGGAGAAATAAATCGAGAGATGGGCCGTGAGGAAGATGCTTGAGGATCACGGTTTTTTCGCGTGGAGAGAGCTAATTTTTTCCCGTAGCAAAGGGGACTCTGAGCGTCCGTGATAAAGGATTTTACCATCGGGACTTAGTAAAATCACAGTCGGCATATCGGTGACGCGCAACTGCGAGGCGAAGCTATTTTTCACCCGATCAATCAATTGTGGAGCTGAGAGCGGTTTGTCTTGCCCCTTGAGAAATTCTCGTGCCTCGGCAAGAATCTCAGTGCGGCCATCGATGAGGACTGATGCGAGAGCTATATTTGTTTCTTTGAGAAATGGGAATAATTCGCTGAGACTTGCCTGCGATGTCTCGCAATCGGGGCTCCACGGTGACCAGAAATGCAGTAGCAGCGCTGGTTTGTTACCAAGGATGGTTTTCAGCTCCGCAGGCTCGCCGTCATTGATTTCGCTCAGCTTACCACCGAGATCGATTTGGGTCTTCTCGATGTGCTCGTCAATGCGCATTTTCTCGATGTATGGCGTGAAGGCGCTGGCCTGGTTAGGGCTGAGCCAAAGGGCCTCTGTAATGGCTTTTTTGAAGTTGACTCGATCTTTGGCCTTGAGGGCTTGCAAGGCGCGTGTGAACTCGATCACTGCGAGAAAATCCTCGCGAGTGGCGAAAATTTCCGATTCATCGAGAGAGAATGTTTTTTCTAGCTGCTGCCAGATCGGTAGCAAGTCGATAAGCGCTTGCTCATCCTTGTGCTCGACATGAAAAATGAACCTTGCTTCGGTGATGGTTTGCTCAGGGATTCCTTGTTTTTGCGCCTCAACAATGGCGGCCTTCAATTCCTCGCTGCTCGGGGGGA
Source organism: Verrucomicrobiia bacterium (assembly GCA_947460915.1). Lineage (GTDB taxonomy): Bacteria > Verrucomicrobiota > Verrucomicrobiia > Verrucomicrobiales > Akkermansiaceae > UBA956. Next base: position 9,318 of record CANHKJ010000017.1, on the reverse strand, counting down.
TCGACATCAACGCATCGAGCGCGGTTTCGCGCGGAGGAAGTTTCACTGGCGGAGGTTCAGGGATGAGATCGTCATAGGGCATCGCTGCATCGGTATCCACGGAATCGTTTTGCTCTTGGTCCGCTTGCTGAGCATAGGAACCGAGCGAAAGGAAGCAGGAACACACGAGAGCCATCGGAAGGATTTTCGTTTTCATCAATGAATTTTGTGGCGGGATGGGAAGTTCGAGATCAACGATAAAGAAAAGGCGGCAACGGTGAATCGTGCCGCCCTCGATGAATGTAGCGCCGCAGGGCTGCGAGATCTGATAGTTATTGTGCGGGAATGATCAATTTTTTCCCAAGCACTACAGTATCGGTGGTCATTTGGTTGGCAGCTTTGATCGACTCAATGGGCACTTTGTAGGTATTGCTGATCTTCCATAAACTGTCGCCGGGTGCTACATAGTGCTCGCGCACGCCAGCTGGATTGGTGGCTGTTGCGGGATCTGTGGGCACAGCGGGTACCACTGCTCCACCTTCGACTACCTCGGCAGGAATGGCTGTGTTTTCCTCGTAAGCAGCTGCTTCGTAGGTAGGGGCTGCAGTAGCTGGTGTTTCCGTAGGTAATGTGTAACCTGGAGTCGGAGCGGTATCGTAGTTTTCGTTATTGTTGCCGCCGCAGGAGGAGAACAAGAATGATGCGAAAGGAAGGAAGAGAAACGTTGGTTTATTCATGGCGAGAAAAGTCGTTGATCGACACCTCATATAACGAAGGAGTCAATGATTTTATTTCGGAAATCTGTGCATTTGTATCAAGTTTCTCCATTTTTCTCATGGATGAGGTGAATTTGCGCGGGGGAATGAGTTCTACGATATATTTTTCCTAGCATTGATCTTTGTGCATGATCGTGTAGTTTGCGGAGGGAAAGACAATTCTCTTAGCATGAAAGACGAACCGAACAAAAGAACCGTCGTAACTCTCATCACTTTGATTTTGGTGGCCATGGTCGTTGCGTTGTGGTTGGAACAGTTGAAAAAAAAGGACGGTCCTGAGCCCCATCCAAACGGCAGTGAACGCAGCGCAGAATCTCCGAAATGGCGGCTTTCACCACTGGGCCCAGCGCCTGACTGGAGCCAGCTTGATGTCTATCAACAAACGATCACTCGCGAGATGTTTCTGGAGGATCTGACGCGATATTTCACCGTAAGTCAGTCGTGGATGCAATACATCGACGTTCAGGATGACCATGCACTGATCCTGAAGCAATCGCGGGTGGCAGGTGATTACTATCGTCTTAACTTTGCGCCTGCTTCTGAGGAGAAACCGATTCAACGCGATTGGCGCAGCGGAACTGAATTAAGGGCTTTTGTGGATCAATCAAACGAGAAACCTCTTGCCGGCTTGCACATAGCCATTGACGCGGGTCACATCGGCGGTGAGTGGGCACAAATGGAAGAGCGCTGGTTCAAGATCGGAGATGGTATGCCGGTCACTGAGGGTGACATGACTCTGCGCGTTGCGAATCTGATCAAGCCGCGATTGGCAGCGCTCGGTGCGCAAGTTTCTTTGGTGCGCGAATCCACCCAACCACTTACCTCTGATCGTCCTGAGACCTTGATGGATGTTGCTAAGCAGAACGATCCGATGCTCACGGGAGGCTTTCGTACCACAAAAGCGGCCGAGAGTTTATTCTATCGCACCTCCGAGATTCGCGCTCGTGCGAAGATGGTAAATGAAAAAATTCGCCCCGATGTGGTCTTGTGCTTGCATTTCAATGCCGTAGCTTGGGGTGATCCAGCACTGCCGACATTGGTGGATGAAAACCACTTACACATCCTGCTCAATGGCGCCTATACTGATGAAGAAATCGGCTACGATGATCAACGTTTTGAAATGCTGCGCAAAATCTTGCAGCGCACCATTCATGAGGAAGCTGCGCTCGGAGCGGTGATGGCAGATGTTTTCGCCGCGCAAACAGGATTGCCGCCTTATCCCTATGAGCCGAATTCGACTCGCGCGCGCCAAGTAGCGAATCACCCATATCTCTATGCACGGAATTTGTTAGCCAATCGCATTTACAATTGTCCCGTCATTTTCTTTGAACCCTACGTTATGAATTCTCACGAAGTTTACGAGCGTGTGCAGGCCGGTGACTACCAAGGCATGCCGGTGGTGGCAGGCAAACCGCGCAAGTCCATCTTCCGCGAGTATGCTGATGCTGTGGTGGATGGGCTCCTAGAATATTACCACAAGCCCTAAGTGTCGCGAATTTTTCTGTTGTGATGACATTTTTTTTGACCTCATCAAGGAATTGTTTCACGCTACGGCAGAGCAAATGAAGTGTCCGAGATGTGTACAAAAAATCCACCGCGGAGCCGAGTCGTGCCCTCATTGTGGGTTTAGCATGTCCACCGCTGATGCCGAATTTGGCTCAGGCGAAGTTCTCGTTCGCACGCTGACAGATTCTGCTGGTCTCATGCGTAAGGCGGAAAGGGTCGTGGTGCAAGAAGCGATCGAACGCTTCAGTAAACGTTTTCCGCAGTTGTTTTTCGCGGTTTATACGTGTGTACTTCGTGAGACTACCAACTTGCGTGAATTTGGATTCTGGTTGCTCAATCGCGGAGTTTTTGAGGATTTCGCGCGGCATCGTCTCAATGCTGCGGGGATTTTGTTAGTGATGGATGTCGAGGGTAAGGCGGCGGGAATCACTTATGGATACTTGCTCGATCTCTACCTTGATGAGGATGATACTTTTCAATGCCTGAGTAAGGCGCATCCGTATTGGTTAGATCGCCGACCCGATCAGGGCATCGTGGCCTTGCTGAAAACGCTTGAGAAAATTCTGAAGAAAAAAAGCCGTGCGACGCGCAAAGGCCTTGAGAATTTCGAGCGAAAAGTCACGCAGCCACCGCAGATGGGGGACTTGGTGAAGAGAATACGCTCAGGACATGTCCACAACGCCACGCACAAGCAGGATGCCGCAACGAGCACGGCGAGGGAGGAGGAATGCAAATGAGAGCAATCCATAAATTTTTATGCCTCGTGCTGATTTTTCTCGCTCTGTTTCTCAATGCGGCCGAAGAAGCTGAGGAGCACGATCCGCTACCACAGTGGTCAGAGGAAGATGCCGCCCGAGTGATGCGAGGTGAATGCTTAATCTCGGATGCACTATTTCGCCTGCAAGAGGAGGAAGCTGTGCCCCCTCCGCCACCCGATGTGTTAGAGCTTCCGGCGCCAGGTCCGGAAAGCCTCAACGTAGTGCCGCCCACAGAGATTCTAGATGAAGATCTCGCGAAATACTTTGGGCAGAAACCGAAGTCGTATTTAGTTGATCCGCAAAAACTGATGAGCCGTCAAGAATTCCGCGACCGCTTGAGTTTTCTGAAGTATCATGCAAGTGACTCGAATCTTGATTTCTACGTATATGTCTTTGATGAACAGCAAACCATCCCAGCGAATATTCAGATGGATTCATTGTTTGCTCAACAGTTCGATGGCGGCCGGCCTGCTGTGATTGTATTTTATTACATGGGGGCGCCAGAACGCTCGGAACTTTACTTGACACCCGAGTTAATGCGTTCCGTGGGCGAGGGAGAACGCATGCGCGCATTGCAAAGTTCGATCAATCAAGCGGTGGTTAAAAGCCAACCCGTTGACCAGCTCGATGGCTTTTGCGTGCAGATGTCGATCCGCATTTACTGGATGGAAAAAGCTTTTATCTCAGGTGTCATTGCTCCCGTCATGGTGCTAGAAAAAGACGAAATTAATGAGCAAGAGCTAGCGGCGCGCGCAGCCACAACGTGGTTCAAGGAATGGCAACTGCCTATTTGTCTGATACTGGGTGTCATCATCGTAGGCATCATCACTGGATGGATTCGCAGAGCACGGGAAAAATTCTATTTCACTGAATACGAAATCGCACCACGGATGTCAGGCTCACATGCTGCAGGAGTTGGTGCCGTTATTACTTATGCGAGCGCGAAGATTCCACCCGCCATGCAGCGAGAGCAAGTCCCAGACTACTTGCGCCGCATGTGAGGTGGACTAGAAACGAGGCTTCACTCAATCGGTGACCCTTGGGGTTAGGCTGCCATTTGAGGCGGGATTGTTGTCTTTTGGTTGATGGCGCTCGGAGTGCAGTTGCCGTAGCTTGCGTGGGGAATAACTTGCAGTCCGCTAAGGGTTGTAAAGATGCCGATGAAAAAAAAACTTAAGACCGCATGACCCCCCAAAAAAATCCCGTAAGCTCCATCCTCTGCCTTTGTGCAAGCGCTCTGCCCTTTTCCCTCTCTCCAGACCTGCTCTCCAGTGTATTCTCCTCGCTAGGTAAAAAACAAATCATAGTGTGTAATTTTCTTGGAAGATCGAGCAACGAGGGCGAAGCATCGAGCAACGAGGGCGAAGCATCGAGCAACGAGGGAGAAGCATCGAGCAAAAAAGGCGACAGATCGAGCAAAAAGGTCGGGAGATCGAGCAAAAAGGGCGATCTTTGATGCTTTTTGCTCCAAGCACCGAGAAAAAAACAGTAACAGCCGAGCTTTTTTCTCCGCTGGTGCTGCTTGGAGCTTGAGCTGGGAATGCCAGCAATTTTCCGATCTAAGGTTACTTCACCTGCGATGCGCTATCGGCGATATCGGCTGCGGGCAGGAGCACACTGGTGCTGGCGACGTTGTTTTCACCAGAAGACTTGGAGGTCAAACGGTTGATTCCAATGCCGAGGAATTTGCCTTGGTCATTGAAGACAGGCATACCAGTGGCTGGCGCGCTGATTTTTCCGAACAAGCGAGGCTTCTTGATGACGGAAATGATTTCTCCAGTGGCAGCCATAGGTTCACGATTGAGCTCTTTGCTCATGCGGCCAATGACGATGATATCGTCGAGCAAATTCATCGGTGCCGTGTCTGCGAGAGGGACTGGTTTGAAGTTGCTAGCTGGTTTCTCAGGCTTGAGGAAGACGAGGTCGAGGTCGGTGTCTTTGAGTGCAATTTTGGCATCGGTCTCGGTTCCATCAGGCATCAAAATCTTCACCTCTTTGACATCGGATTTTGCCGAGATTTTGATGGGGCCTTGCGGTGTGTTGACGGTGCGGCCATCCATAGCAGCGGCTAAATCAATGGTGCTGAGTGGGGCAACGATCAAGCCTTCGGCATTGAGAACGGTGCCGAGTACTTCGACTTTCTTCTCTTCCTTCTGGGTAGGATTGCTGCCAGCGGTGAGCTCGATGGTAACAACCGCGCTGATGAAAAGCGTTGAATCTTGATGAGCTTTGCTTAACTCGGTGGCCTTGGTCTTAAGGGCGCCGCTAGCGGCGAAAAGGGGCATGCTGAGGGCGGTGAGTAGGATCAGGGATTTCATGATGGTTGTGCTATGAATGGATAGGGATTACCAAGTTGGTTCGAGTTCGATCATACGCGTGGTAATGCCGCGACGGACGAAAAAGGTGATGTGTGAGGGTTTCGCCTCGTTGATTTTCTCAATGCTGGCTTTGAGTTCGGCAATCGAGCTGATCGCTTTGCCATCAATTTTTTGCAATATGTCGTTGTTTTGCAAACCAGCCAAAGCGGCCCATCCAGCATTGGTGACGCTGGAGATGAGGACACCGGTCTTGGCGTTATCATCACGCACTTTGGCGCGGTCGTCGGCACCGATGTCGCGAGCTTGGAATTCGAGGGTTTCGCTCAGGTATTCTTCCAGCTCAGAGTTGCCTGTTGGAGCGCGCTCCAAGGGAACTTTGATGCTGAGCAGTTCTTTGTCTCGCTTCAGCTCTAAGGTAACCTCGGCGGTGGCGCTCATTTGACGGATGGCTTCGCTGAAAACATCGGCATCCTCGGGGCGTGAGGCATTGATGATTTCGCCATCGAGCTTGAGCAAGAGGTCGCCATTTTTGATGCCTGCTTTTTCGGCATTGCTATCGGGATAGACGCGGGTGACGCGCATGCCTTTTTGGCCGGGGATGCCAAGAGCTTCAGCGAGTTCTATCGAAATGACTTGGGTGGAGACTCCCATCCATGCCTTGCGGGCGATGGCGGCATCGGCATCATTTTCCTCGGGACCGACTCTGATGATGGTCAGGTAGCTATCGCCATCGCGTTCGTAAGTAACGAGAGTGGGCACGGGCTCGGTGGCATCTTTGGTGATTTGTGCAGTGATTTTTTCGAGGTCGGTAATATTTTTGATCGGGGTGTCATTGACCTTGACGATGAGATCACCCGCAACGGGTGCAGGCTTAGCGGCGGCTGCAGGGCCTCCGGCGCGGATGCTGTGAATGATGGCAGCATCGTTGTTGTCGCGATGCTGTTGCTTGGCTTGAAGCTTGGTGAAATCTCGCGCAGTAATGCCCCAGTGCAGCAATTCTTTTTCGCGGGGCTGCATCGGTTCGCGAGCTTCGGTGGTGACAGTCCATTTCATTTCCTTGCCCTCGCGTGAGCCGATGAGTTGCAGCGCGCTGCCGATGGGAGATTCAAGAATGATGCGGTTGAACAAAGGGATGTCTTCGGGGGCGCGCGCGGCGGGGATGGACTTATCGTTGATCTGGGTAATCAAATCGCCAGCCTGCAAGCCGGCCTTGGCTGCGGGCGAGTCGGCGATGGTTCCTGCGACAAGGATGCCACTAGCGCTCTTGTCAGTCTTGAGCAATGGCTGCACAGACAATCCTATGCTGCTGCGTTTGACTTGCCCCTCTTTGATGAGAATGTCGGCGATGTTTTTAGCGAGATTGGAGGGGATCGCTCCGCCAATGGAGCCGATGCCTATTTCATTGACTCCGATGATTTCACCCTTGAGATTGACGAGTGGGCCGCCGGAATTACCAGGGAAAATCACCGCATCGTGACCGATCCAGCGGACGAGTTCACCGACGACTTCGCCATCAAGAGAGAGTCCGCCGCCGCCCGGAGCGATCATCTCGGTATTGGCGACGACACCTTTGGTGACGGATTGAGAAAGTCCAGCTGGGCTGCCCATGGCAAGCACTATGTCTCCGACTTTAAGCGAGTCGGAGTCTCCGAAACGGGCGACGGGCAGCTTCGACGCGGGATCGCGAAGGTCATTGCGATCAATTTTGAGAATGGCGAGATCGGAAAGGGGATCGGTGCCGACGAGAATGGCACGGCATTCTTGGCGGTCTGCGAGGCGCACCGTGATGCGTGTGGCGCGACCAGCCACGTGGTGATTGGTCAAAATGTAGCCATTTTCATGAATGATAGTTCCAGAACCTGAGCCACGATTTTTCTGCATCCGACCATCGCCGCCGTTCTCGGAGACGACGTGAATCCGCACAAGTGCGGGATAGACGGCGTCCAGTGCAGGTTGGATATCGTTCGTGCTTTGCGAAAAGCAGGTAGTGACGGCCGCAAGAAAAAGAATGCAGGATTTGAGGAATTGATTCATGAGCAAATGTGTTTGATCGCAATGAGAAAGTTGCACTAGCAACGATACACAGGGTGGGATTTGTCTAAACAATTAGCATCGTGGTGAGCGCAGGTGTTCGATTGCATGGAGCAGATCTGAGGCCTGTACTACTGAGGAGACATGGGCGCTGCCGGCACGATCAAGGAGCACGAAGCGGATTTGTCCAGAAGCGAATTTTTTGTCGCGCGAGAGTTTATCCATGATCGTCTGGGTGGCGATTTGAGGTGAAAGCACCAGCGGAAGATGGAATTTCTCTAACAAATCGAGAATGCGATCTGCTTCTGCCTGCGAAAGAGTCGAGTGAGATACCGAGAGAAATAGGGCTGCTCTTATGCCTAACGAAATGGCTTCACCGTGCAGCATTTCTCCATACGGGAGACTGGCTTCAATGCCGTGGCCAATCGTGTGACCGAAGTTGAGCAAGGCGCGGATGCCAAGTGTCTCATACTCATCGGCCTCGACGACGCGGGCCTTGATGGCGATGTTGCGGGCAATGAGAGCGGCGGGGACATCGCGCGATTCGGGATCGAGCGCCGCGAGGTCATCTAGCATATCCGCATCGCGAATGGCGGCGTGTTTGATCGCCTCAGCAAAGCCTTCATAGAACTCGCGAGGGTGGAGGCTGCGCAGCATGTGAGGATCGACGAGGACGAGTCGTGGTTGATGAAAGGCTCCGACGAGATTTTTGCCTTCTGGAATGTTGACACCGGTTTTCCCCCCGACCGATGAATCGACTAATGAAACAATGGTGGTGGGGATTTGCACGAAGGGGATGCCGCGATAGAACATGGAAGCGACAAAACCGGCGAGATCGCCGACGACGCCACCGCCGAGGGCGATGACAAATGATTTGCGATCGTGGCCTGCGGCAGCGAGTGAGCTGCAAAGCTGATTGGCGACGATGAGTGACTTGGATGCCTCACCTGCCGGAAACTCATGCACGGTGGATGTGATGCCAGCAACGTTAAGAGCATCTTGCAAGGCTGTTGCATAGATCGGTGCGACGTTACTATCACTGATGATCGCTGCTTTGCCAGAGAGCCCTGCTTGGAGAATCAAAGAACCTGCTTGCGAGAGGATTCCCTCGGCGACGAGAACGGAGTAGGAACGATCAGCTAAATCTACGGATACCTGGTGCACGCGCGGAGATTGCGGCAAAATTACATTTCTGAAAAGAATTGTTTTTTCTGCGCAACGTTGGATAGTCGGCGCGATGAGTATTTCACCCGCAGCCCTGGCCGCCGTGGCTCGCGTATTTGAGCGCAATTTTTATGAGGAAAAAGAACTCGGTGCCTCGGTAAGCATCTATTGGCGTGGGCAGCAGGTTTTCTCGATGGCCGATGGATTTGCGGATCGCGAGAAAACACAGGCATGGACCGAGCAAACCTTGGCTCCTGTGTATTCCGCGACGAAAGCAGCCGCTGCTGCGACCTTATTGCATGTGTTGGAAACGCGGGGCATGAGTGAAAAAAATCTTGTGTGCGAGGTGTGGCCAGCGTTTCCGATCGCAGCGGCGAGTTTTGCTCACTTGCTGTCCCATCAGTGTGGTTTGGCAGCATTGGATCAAGGCTCAAGTGTGTGGGATCATGCCTCGGTGATCGCGGCAATCGAAGCGCAAGTCCCGGCCTGGTTGCCGGGTGATGGTCGGCATGGATACCACCCGCGCACCTTTGGTTTTTTGGTGGATGAATGTGTGCGGCGGATTGCAGGAAAACCGTTAGGGAAAGTTTGGGCGCAGCAAATCGCAGGGCCGATGGGTTGGGATTTTTGGATTGGTTTGCCGGAGAGTGAATGGTCACGGGTTGCTAGCTTGGTTCCGGGTAGAGCAGAAAAGGGCGATACAGAGCAAGGTTTTTACAAGGAGTTCATGACTGCTGGAACCATGACGCGTCGCGCTTTTCTATCTCCTAGCGGATTGCATGCAGT
>CANHKJ010000016.1 GCA_947460915.1 Verrucomicrobiia bacterium | reverse complement strand
GCTTTGTTGTTCTCGATCTACATGATCAAGCCGAGTCCGTTCTGCGTGCTTGATGAGCTGGATGCGCCCCTTGATGAATCCAACATCAATCGCTTCGTCAAAGTGCTCGACCGTTTCATCGACAACAGCCAATTCATCATCGTCACCCATAGCAAACGCACCATGGCTCGCGCCGATGTGATGTATGGGGTGACCATGGAAGAATTCGGTGTATCGAAGCCCGTTGGCATGCGCCTCACGCAAGCAGGAGACACGAACAACAGCAAAACCGAAGCCAAGACGGCCGCTCAAAAAGCAGCCCTGCGCCTCGATGCATAATGCTGGAAAAGGAAATGTGGCGGCGTTTTCCAGATGCCTAGCCTCAAAGGAGAAGTTAATCTAGGCTTGGCGTTTGAAAAACGCCGCCACGGATAAAAAATTCACGCAATAAATCACTGATAGTCAGTTGTTTATTGAGAAAAGAAAAATTTCCTCAAAAAAATCAAAAAAAGCATTGACTCCTACGCGGTGTGCGATAGGTTTTGCGTGTCGCAGAGCGACTAGCAGGCGGTCCGATCAATTAGCACTAGGTTTTGGGTTTTTCCTAGGTATTCTGATCGGGCCGCTTCATTTTTGTACACGATTTCGTGTAACTAGTAATGATTATGCATGGCGGGATGATTACGCTATGACAGCTTATGGAACGAAGCGCAGAGATGCAGAGTTCGCGGAGAAAAACGCGGAGAAAGAAGAGAGGTTGATTCAGAAAAAACTTAGCGTTCGTCTCTGCGATCTCAGCAACTTAGCGGTTCGTTTATTTCATTCGCAGCCACAGAAGACCAAACAATTTTAGCTGCGTTTGCCCTACTCACAGATGTGAAATTCTTGAAAATCCTGTAAAATCTTGAAATCTTGTGACAAATCCGAAGTTTTACGGGTAACTTTATTTTGTGTTAGATTTGACCGACGTTTTTCCACAAATCTAGAAACATTCACCCAAATCAGCCCACCTGTTTCCGGTTCTTCCAAGCATGGAAAAGGAACGCAGCACCGGCCAACACCATGAACAGTGAATAGAACTGACCTTTGGTGAATGGCCCGATCCGCGATGAATCAGGCTCGCGGTAGTGCTCGACGATCGTGCGCAGCACGCCGTAGAGGATGAAAAAGATTCCGCAGATCATACCGTGAGGCGCGCGTGGGTAGCGGAAGTGCAGAAACCACATCAGACCAAAGAGAAATGCTCCTTCGCAAAAGCCTTCATAGAGTTGGGATGGATGGCGCGCGGTGAGGTGCTCGGCACAGATTTGCTTGACCTCTGGCGAAAGTCGCACGGCTTCGCTCAGCTCCATGCCTTGGTTCATTTTTTCGTAGATCAGTGGTGCGCGATCGGCGATCTCGGTGATCACTGTTTCACGAACCAGATAGCTCTCTTCTTGAAATGCTTGCGGAAATTTAACGCCCCACGGGAGTTGTGCCGCGACACGACCGTAGAGCTCGCCATTGATGAAATTGGCAAGACGGCCAAACATCAGCCCGAGTGGTGCGACGATGCAAATGCCATCACCGATGCCCGTCCATGAGATCTTGTGCTTGCGGGCGTAATAGAGCGTAAACAAGGCAACTCCTAGGAAGCCACCGTGGCTCGCCATGCCGCCATCCCAGACGCGAATGATCGAAAGCGGATCTTGCGCGATCGGTCCCCATCCGTGCTCGGGAATCATGTAAAATAGCACGTAGCCGAGCCGACCACCGATAAACACGCCGATCATTGCAAGCAGCGCAATGAAATCACCAATGTTCTTCTCCACGATCACCCACAGCTTTTTGCGCGAGAGATAGCACAGCAAGTAATAGGCAACGAGAAAGGCGAGCAAATAAGCCAATCCATACCAACGCAATTTCACTCCGCGCCAAATGTCCCAAATCACCGGATCCAAATCATGAACGTAAGCAAGCACGGCATGAGTATGCTCAGAACAGCCGCAGGCGGTCAAGGTGGGAACGGGAAATTCGGATCGAGACTAAAATCTTTCTCCTGCCTTCTCTTATGTCTTATCTCTGAAAGTCTGATGTCTTTATTACTTCTTCTCCACCGATTGCAGGTAGTGCCAGATCGCGTTGAATTGATCTTCGGCCTTGCCGTCGAGGGCGGGGTTGGGAGATTTGCCGTTGGGCGCGTATTGCGGCATTTTCGTGCCGGGTGTGACACTGGCGGGGTTGTCCATCCAGCGATTGAACCATTCGCGACGGAGGCGGGCACTGATGTGTTCGAGGTAAATGCCTTGCACTTCAAAAGCGGCGGTGGGTTTGGTGTCACCGAGTCCGTGGCAGGTGGTGCAGCCAAATCCTTTGTCGGCAGAAAGCAGGTCTTTGCCAATCGGTAAGAGCGCTTGATCGATGGTGCTGGTGATTTTTTCGTTCGGATTGATGCCGTGCAGTCGGGCAAAGCCATCGGCGAGTGATGCGGCGTGACTGCTGAATGCTGGCATGCGCATGTCCAGCCATGGGCGTGGCTTGGTGGTCAGTGATCCAGAGATGACGGACTGCATGTAGGAGGCGCGCAGCATTTCGCCGATGAAGCTCATGTGTGGTCGTGATTGATCGACTTTTTCGTTGGCACCAGGAATGTGCGCGGTGAGATTTTGGGTTTCGCTGTGCGTGCGATCGAGCAACGCGGGCATGGCATCCCGGGAGTGGCAGGCATCACAGCGCAGGGAGTGGAATTTGCGGTCTGCGGCCTCGGCTTTGTCGTTGTTGGCGAGGGAGCCAGTGCCTGTTTGGGAAAAGGCGATCAGTGCTTGGCGATCGGCCTCGGCAAGATGCAGGGCAGGGGCTTTTCCTTTCTCTTCGGATGCCGACACGCAACCAGACTTGCTCCAATCAGCGGCGAAAATTTTCTGCATGCTGGGCACCGTCAACGCGCTCGGTGTGGGCAATCCAGCGTGGCAATAGAAGCAGTGGTGAGCAGCTGCGACTTCTTTGCCGCGAGCGGCATCGCCTTTGAGTTCGGCGACGGCGGGAAGCTTGGGCGTCGACTTGGCGGTGAGAAATGCGGCTAGGCTGCGGCGTTCTTCGTCGTTGAGCTGGAAGTTCGGCATGCCGCGATGGGGTGCGTAGGCGCTAGGATCTTTGAGGAATGCGTTGAGGGCACCGGGCTTGAATTTAGCCGCAACGTTGTTGAGTGGGATGCGTTTGTTTTCGAGATCGGGAGTCGCTTGGCTCGGCGCAGTATGGCAAGCGGCGCAGCCGAGTTTGTGAAAGTGCGCGCCACCTGCTAGGATCGTCGCTTCATCGGCGGCGGGTTCAGCGGGTGCGGCACTACCTGCATTCATGGAACCGAGAAATGCGGCAAGGTCAGCGATTTGCTGGGCGCTCTCGGGTTTCTTCATGTCAAAAAGTTGTGGCATGGTGGTGCCGGGGCGCAGGGTATGTGGCTCGGCCAGCCACGCACGCAGCCATGTTTCGTTGAGTCGATCTCCCGGATTGATCAAGAGCGGGGCGATTTCATTGATTTCCTGCATCGGGTCAGCGCCGATGCTGGATTCGCTTTGGTGGCATTTGCTGCAATGCTGGGTGGCAAAAAGTTCGCGTCCGCGACGTTGCAAAAGTGCTGCGGAAGTGGGCTCATCGGTTGTCGAACTGAAGGCCGAAGGCGGCACAGATTGACGCGGGAAACCACGTTCTTCCCAGAACAGTCGAAAATGGGCGGCTCCATCAGCGCTGCTCGAATACTTAATGAGAATTTCGTGTTCACCGGGGTTGATGCGCGTTTGCTTGGAGCGTGCTGTGCCCAATGTTCCCGATTCCGTGAGGATTTCTTTGCCATCGATCAACAAGGTTGCTTCCCCTTGTCCTTCGAAGGAAAAAATCAAGCGCTGGCGTTTGGCGAGCTTGAGCTTGCCGGTCCAGGTGCTGCGAAACCCTTTCGCGGCGGATGCGGCGGGAAAAAAGGCCGAGGGCGCTTCACCTGCTTTGAGAAAGATTGCGGGAAGGCGATCGACACGGCGATCGAGGACCTGATCGGGTGCATCCAAGAGGGTGAAGCTGGTTTGGAGTTGCGCGGAGAGGGGTAGAGCGAAAATGAGCAAGTATGGGAGAGCGAATGATTTCATGATGTGAGTAGCAAAATAGCAGGATTGCAGAAAAAAATGGGTTTATTCGCAGGTCTGCTTTGACCTTTGTGATCGATACGGTTAATGAAGCGCAGATATTACAGTATGAAAGATGACATTTTACGAGTGCAAAATGAGGCTTTGGTGGCGATTTCCGCTGCCGAAGATGCGCGGGCCCTTGATGAGGCGCGGGTCGCATCGCTGGGGAAAAAGGGCGCATTGACGGCATTGTCGATGGGGATGAAGGATGTGCCTAAGGAGCAAAAAGGCGAAGTCGGGGCATTGTTGAATGCGGCTCGCACGGAAATTACCGCAGCCTTGGAGCAAAAACAACAAGCACTCGAAGAGGCGGCGGACCGTGCGGCATTGGCAGGCATCGATCCGACATTGCCTGCGCGATTTTTGCCAACTGGCGGCCTTCATCCCCTGACTTTGCTGCGTGAGCGCGCGGTGGGGATCTTGCGTCGTATGGGTTTTGCTCTTGCCGATGGCCCTGAGATTGAAGATGAATTTCATTGCTTCGATGCCCTCAACACGCCCGCCGATCACCCAGCGCGCAACGTGAAGGATACGTTTTATTTCGATTCCGGAAAGCTTCTGCGCACGCATACCTCCTCGGTGCAGGTGCGGATGATGGAAAAAAATGTCGCTCCGCTGCGGATCATCGCACCCGGCACGGCGTATCGACGCGATGAAATCGATAGCACGCACTTGTCGGCTTTCCATCAACTCGAAGGCTTGTATGTCGATCGCGATGTTTCCTTGCCCGATCTGAAAGGCACACTGGAGGCCTTTTTGCGCGAGCTTTTCGGTTCGCAAACCGAAGTGCGCTTTCGTCCGCACTTTTTCCCTTTCACCGAGCCGAGTTTCGAGATCGATGTAAAGCTGGAAGTCAAAGGGCAAGCGCCACGGTGGATCGAGGTTGCGGGCTGTGGCATGGTCGACCCCGCTGTATTCGAGGCTGTCTGCCAATCGCGGAAAGATCGCGCGTTTGATCCGAACGAGGTGACAGGTTTTGCCTTTGGCATGGGACTGGAGCGCTTGGCGATGATTCAGTGGGGGATTCGCGATATCCGATTGCTGATCGAAAATGATGTGCGTTTCTTGCGACAGTTCGCGTGAGGTGGTGGTGTGTATTTGAAAATTTTTGTTAGATTGAATTATGAATGTTTCTTTGAATTGGCTGAGTGAGTATGTGGATCTTGCGGGGAAATCCGTGCAGGAATTGGATGACTTGCTAACCTTTGCCGGAATTGAAATTGAAGGCATCCACAGCAAGGGGGTGAGCTCGGATAAAATTGTGGTCGCACAGATCATGGAAGCCGTGCAGCACCCGAATGCGGATCGTTTGAAAGTAACGCAGGTGGATGCAGGTGAGGGGACTCTGCGGCAAATCGTTTGCGGCGCGCAGAACTACAAAGTCGGCGACAAGGTGCCATGTGCGCTTCCTGGTGCCGCATTGCCTAACGGATTTACCATCGGTGAAACGAAAATGCGTAGCGTTGAGTCGAAGGGCATGCTTTGCTCGGGTTCGGAAATCGGTCTCACCGATAAAGAAAATGGCCTGCTGATTCTCGAAGGCGATCCTGCGGTGGGCACACCCGTGAAAACGCTGTTTGCGTCTGATGTTTTGTTAGAGGTAGAGGTCACGCCAAACCGTCCAGATTTGCTCAGTCATCGCGGACTCGCTTATGAGTTGGAAGCTTTGTTAGAGCAAGAACATCGCTCGGTAGAATTGCCTGAGATTGCCACCGTTCACGGCTCCGAGTGGATCGAAAATGATGCACCCGATGCCTGCCCGTTTTATTCTCTCACGAAAGTCACGGGCGTCACCGTCAAGGACAGTCCCGATTGGCTCAAGGAGCGCTTGGTTTCGATTGGCCTTCGTCCGATCAATAACATCGTTGATATCACCAATTTTGTGCTGCATGAAATGGGTCAACCACTGCACGCCTTCGATGCCGCACAGGTCGGCGTGAAGATGCATCTGCGTGGTGCGAAAGCGAACGAGAAATTCTCGGCGTTGAACGGCAGTGAGTATGAGCTCAAAGCGGGCGATCTGGTGATTTCCGATGATCGAGGGGAAGTGCTTGCCCTTGCCGGCGTGATGGGTGGAGTCACCAGTGGTGTCACAGAGAGCACAACGACGATTTTGTTAGAGTCGGCTTACTTCGATCCAAGCAAAGTCCGCGCTACTTCGCGTGCCTTGATTTTGACGAGCGATTCTTCGTATCGTTTCGAGCGTGGCGTCGATCCACAAAACGTCATGCCAGCGGCATCGCGAGCGCTGCAATTGATTCTGGAAATCGCAGGTGGTAGCATTGAAGGCGACACCGCAGTGGTGGGCAATTTGCCCGAGACCACAGGCATCGTCGAACTCGATGTAGCACGCCTTGATCAACTCATGGGCGGCAGCATTTCTCTGTCCGATGCCGAGGGGATTTTGCAACGTCTGGGTCTCACCAATGTTGGCGAAAATCAATGGCAAGTGCCTAGCCGCCGCGCCGACCTTCAGCGTCACATCGACTTGGTGGAAGAAATTGCTCGTGTCCACGGACTTGACCGCGTGCCTTCACGGCTTCGCGCGACATTCGTGGCGGCCAGTGACATCGATGCCGCCACTGATCTCGATATGGCCATGCGCCGCAGTCTCGCTGCCATTGGTTTCTATGAAGCGCAGACCATCAAATTGATTTCGGAAAAACAAATGATCGACGCGCTGCCTTTGCGTCCTCTGCAAAATGGCGATGTCGTGAAAGTCAGTCATCCCTTGAGCGAAGATCATGCGATTTTGCGCCCGAGCCTCGTTCCTGGCCTGATCGCGACAGCGGAGCGAAATGTACGCCAAGGAGTAAAATCGCTGCGTTTTTTTGAAATGGGACGCGTGTTCCGTCACAATGGCGGAGGCAAAGCCCGCGACATCGAGTCCGAGGATTTGGCAATTTTGCTCTCCGGTCCTCTCGCGCCCGACGGCTGGGCTAGCCACCCGGCAGTGGCTTCCGTGCATGATGCCAAGGCCATTGTTGCCGCGCTTTTGCCCGGACGCGAGGTGCAATTTGTGCCCAAAGAACGAGCAGGTTTCGTGCTCGGCTGCGATGTTGTTGTCGGTGATAGCACCATCGGAGTAGTCGTTCGATTGCTTCCTTCACGCGAACGCGAACTTGACTTTGCCCATCCCGTTTGGCTTTTGGAACTGGATCTCGGTAAATTGCGCAAACTGCTCGGTCGCCGCCAAGCCGTCGAGGAATTGCCACAATTTCCTGGCAGCAGTCGCGATGCCGCGATGGAAGTGCCCGCCACCTTGCCGGCCTTGCAGATCGATCAAGCCATCCGCAAGGCTGGAGAAAGTTTGCTGCAAAGCTTCGAATGCTTCGATGTCTTCACCGATCCCACGGGCCAGAAGCTTGATGAGTCGAAAAAATCCATCGCTTACCGCTTCGTGTATCGCGCCGCAGATCGCACGCTCAAAACTGAAGAAATCGACGTCGCTCATAAAAAGGTGCTCGATGCTCTCGTTCAGACGCTTGGCGTGACATTCCGTTAATCGAAAAAATTTCACAAAGATTGATTTCCTTGTTTGACATCGCCGACAAATTTCGGTTTTCTCAATCGCACACACCATAAGACCCTAATCCATGAGTGACGAACAAAACACAACGCCTTCCAAACAGACTTCCAGCATTCCTTTGAAAAAGGAAACCGTGCGAGTCACGCTAAAAGCCAGTGATGCACCGGTAGCTCCAGCTCCGGTAGCTCCACCATCGGCTCCTGTGATTCCAAAGCCACCGACTCCAACGGTCAGCGCTCCTACGCCGCCGCCTGTGGCAACTGTTCCAGCTCCTAGCTTTCCGGCTCCTACTGCTAGTGCTCCTCCAGCACCAGCTCCTACGATCCCTCTCAAAACTGCCGGGCCGCCAACAGCTCGCCCAGCACCAGCTCCCACCATTAAACTCAACACCGGAGCAACTGGCGCTCCTACTGTGCCGCTCCGCACAGCTCCGATGACAGGTCTTTCTCCAGGTGCTCCTGCGGCAGCCAACACAGTTGCTCTACCAAAAGCAACTGTGCAATTGGCTCCTCCTACACAACCACTTTCCACAGGTTCGGTATCCGCCACACAAATGGCAACTTTCCAATCGGAAGATGAAGATGAAGGCGGTAACGACACTGTTTCAACAGTTCTCTCCATCTTTGGTTTCCTTGCCGCTTGCGGTGTTCTTGCATTCCAGTGCATGACTGTAAATCTATGGGAAGGCTGGGATAAATTGTTCTAATCTGATTTTTTATCTAACGATCTACTACTCACTACTATGGCACTTACCATCATCAATATCCTTCTCGGCGCAGGCGCATTGGCCGTGGCCATCCTTACTTGGATGACTCCCATTGCGTAATACTGCAGTCTCAGAAGTGACACTCAAATCATTCACAAAGAGCCGTTCGGATTTTTTTCTGAGCGGCTCTTGACGTTTTGCAATAATACGTCCATGTTCTCCGCATGGCACTTCAATTCACTGATACTAACTTCCAAAGCGAAGTCATCGAATCCTCCACTCCTGTTCTCGTCGATTTCTGGGCCGAATGGTGCGGACCTTGCAAAGCGATCGGTCCAATCATTGATCAACTCTCTGATGAGTTGGCAGGTCAAGCAAAAGTCGGCAAAGTTAATGTCGATAACGCCCGCGACCTTGCGGTGAAATACGGCGTTCGATCCATTCCTTTCTTGCTCTTCTTCAAAGACGGCGAAGTGAAAGACCAGATCGTTGGCGCCAATGTCACCAAAGACCAGCTCAAAGCTAAGCTGCTTGCATTGGCTTAATCAAAGCATCTCACAAAAAACGTGCACCCATAACGGGTGCGCGTTTTTTGTTCAGACTTATTGCGAGATTTAGTGAAAATTTTTGCATTCGCTACTTGCCAGCCATAGAAAACCTGATCACACTGCGCTCGCGCCGGGATGGCGGAATTGGTAGACGCGCTTGGTTTAGGTTCAAGTGGATTCATCTGTGCAGGTTCGAGTCCTGTTCCCGGTACTTATTACATAAAAAAGCCACACTCTTTGGGGTGTGGCTTTTTTTGTTATGCTGCAATAGTCAGTCGTTTTGCTCGATCCGAGATCCAGTTTTATTTCGGAAATGCGTAGATTTGGCAATTTAGGGCTTGTATCATTGGGGAATTGTGGGAGATTTGTTGCGGGAAATAGCGACTTTCGCGCACTTTGTCGTGTGCCATACCGACGTCGTTTAATCAAATATCAGCATTTCTACCATTATGGACGAATTAAAAGCAAAATTGACAGGCCTTGGGCTGTCGGATGAGATGGCCACACAAGTAATTCAAGCTGTGGGCGAATTTGTTAAATCCAAAGTACCTGCGCAATTTCAGGACATTGTCGATCAATTGTTGTCGGGCCAATCTCCAGACCTTGGCAGCCTCAGCGGAGGTTTACTTGGTAAGATGAAGGGCATGTTTGGCTCATGATCTGATCATTTCAATCCTGGTGCCACTGGCATAAGCTGCTGTTCCTTATTTTTTGATTTTACCATTTTTTTTTCATCTTCGTTTGTGCTTTCTAAGTTCCGATGATTATCTTTTTCCCAGATTCTCCAATCGCGCCGATTATTCCATCCCCGTGTTTTCATGGGTAGATATCATTTCTCTTCTCTTTCTCTGGAATGTGATCTGCAATTTGATTATGGTAGAATCACTATTATTTCTTTCTCGTTACAACTACAACTAATTATGAAGCGTTCGCTCAGTTCTTTTCGTTCGATTTCCACCCCGATTCTTTCCGCTCTTACTTTCGGCGTATGCGCCATCGGGCCTTTTTTTCTTAACTCCTGCGCCACGGGCGGTGGTGGTGCCGGCGATACGGGCTATGGTCCTTTTGATAGCAGCGGCAACTACGTCGAGGCCTGGGCTGATGATCCATCGAAATGGCGTCGTAATCCGACGATCAATTCATCGATGGCTGCGAACGACACTCCGCCGCGCAACGCAACTCCGTTGCCAACTGCTGCAGCTTCGACATCTGAGATTACGCAAGTGCAGCATGTGACTTCGGAAAGCGCAATGCCGAAACCACGTACAACGACCTCTACCGTTCGCTCCACACCCAAGCTGACAACGAAGCCAACCTTGAAGCCCAAGCCCAAGCCTGTTGTGGTCAAGCCGAAGGTCGCTCCCTCAACACGAGTGGTGATAAAAAAAGGCGATACGCTCTATGGGTTGGCTATCCGATACAAGTCCTCGGTTTCGGCAATTCAGCGTGCGAATGGCATTCGCGGCACGAATTTGCAAATTGGCAAGTCCCTGGTGATTCCACGCAAGTAACTGTTCGTTTAGTCATTATCGATTCCCGAAACGCCGTTCTAGCTCGCGGAGAGAAAATTCTGTGAGCGTAGGACGGCCATCGGCTGCGCAGTAGGGGAGATCACACTGGAAGAGTTCCTCTAACAGATCCATGGCGACCGTTTCATCCGCAGGCTCTCCTGATGCCGCTTTTTTCGCGAGTGATTTGGCGAGTTTTTCAAATGCGATTTTTGCGCCTCCTGCACCACCAGTGATAAGGTCATCGATGACTTCGTGTACGAAACTGCGCGGATCTTTGACTCGCAAAAATGGCGGAAAACTCCGAACTTGAATGGTGCCTCCGCCAAAGTCACCGAGTTCAAGACCTGCGGCAGCAAAGCGATCTTGATTACGCATCACGAGATCGCGCTCACGAGGGTCAAGCTCGACGAGAATCGGCACGAGTAGGCCTTGTGATTCCACACCCGATGTCTCGGCACGAAGCATTTGTTCGTAAACGATGCGTTCTCGTGCCGCACGTGGATCAAAGAGCACCAGCCCATCGTGACTTTCGAGTACGATGAAGCGTTGATTGACCTGACCAATGACGCGAAATGCTGCAGCGCCATGGGCTTTGGCTTTATCGGTGCTATCCTGTGGTGTGGCTGTCTCCACAGCGAGATTCATGATCTCCTGTGTTTCTTGCGGCATCCACTGACGGTTAGTTACGGTCCATGCGGCTGTTTGCGGAATCGGTTCCGGTATATTTTTCTCGATGAAAGCGACGGCTTCACTCATTGAGCTCTTGATCATGCCACTGCGCGGAGCTGCTAGTTCATGTGCGGGAGCCTCATGGCGGCGTTGCTGTTTGCTCAAAGCTTGGTTGACTGCTAGAGCGATGCCGTCGCGTAGCTCGTGGCCGCGATGAAAACGCACTTCGCGTTTGGCAGGGTGGACGTTGACATCGACGAGCTGTGGTTCCATTTCAATCCACAACCATGCAGCGGGATGCATGCCATCCATCAGACCGCCTTTGAATCCCTCGGCAAGGCCACGTGAAATGGCAAGGTCTTCGATCGGTCGGCCATTGAGAAAAACGCACTGATGCCGGCGGCCTTTGCGGGCATGCACTGCTGGTAGCATTTGTCCTTCGATGCTGAAGCCGTTGCCATGAAAGAGCGGGATTTCAATCAACTCTGCGGCAGTCTCGGCGCCTAACAAATGCCTCAAGCGATCTTGCTTGCTCGCGACTTGGGGGAGGTCAAACAATTCGTTGCCATCGCGGCGGTAGCGAAAGCGAACATGCTCTGCAGCGAGGGCGTGAAGCCGTACTTCAAGCTCAACGTGCGAAGCCTCGGTGGTCTCTGCTTTGAGAAATTTCCGCCGCGCGGGGATATTAAAGAATAGCTGCTTGATCTCGATCGTAGTTCCTGGGGCGCAACCCGCTTCGCGAACGTCGCGAATTTTTCCTCCCTCGACGAGCACTTCAGTGCCAGCTACGCTCTCGCGCTCACGGGTGATCATGCGAAAACGCGAGACACTGGCAATGCTGGGAATGGCTTCACCGCGAAATCCTAAGGTCATGATGCTGTGCAGATCGCTTGTCTGTCGCAGCTTGCTGGTGGCGTGTCTTTCTAGCGAGAGAAGGGCATCATCTTGCGCCATGCCGCAGCCATCATCGGTGATGCGGATCAGTGCTGTGCCACCGCGCTCGATCTCCACCAAAATTTCCTGTGCACCTGCATCGATGGAGTTTTCGACCAATTCCTTGACGACACTTGAAGGGCGTTCTACGACCTCGCCCGCAGCCACTTGGCTTGCCAGAATGTCGGGTAGTACGTGAATGCGCGGCATGGTGCTTGGCGCGAAGCCTATTCGCGAACTTTCCTGTGACCAAGCCAATTTTTTCGCAACTTCTGCCTTTCTTCTTGGTTTGATTCCATGAACCATGACGGCAGCAAGCTCCATGCCTGGATTTTTTCCCGATCAATCAATTAGCAAAGCTCCCGGCGTCGATGCAGACGACGCGGTGGACGTGGCATTGATGCTGGAAACGGCCAAGGGCAATGAGCGGGCATTTCGCCAATTGATCGAGCGCCATCAGAATGCGGTGATCGGCACGGTGGCACGGATGTTAAATGATGCACATGAGGCGGAAGACATTGCACAGCAAGTGTTTATTAGACTGTGGAACTCAGCACCCAAGTGGCGTCATGATGCGAAATTTACCACATATCTCTATACGATTATGCGCAATCTCGTGTTCAACGAGAGCCGTCGCAGATCTCGCAAGAAGGAAATTTCGCTCGAGGAGCAACAGGAGAATCATCCAGCTGCAATGCGTGCCGATGGCGGACTTTCCCCTGATGAAGGCATGGAAAAGCGTGAACTGCATCGTAGCATCGATGCTGCTATTGCGGCATTGCCAGAACAACAGCGCTTGGCTGTGGTGCTAAGGACCTTTGAGGGATTCGATTATGAAGACATCGCCAAGGCTCTGGATACGAGTGTTTCCTCGGTGAAAAGCTTGTTATTTCGCGCGCGTGGCGTGCTTCGTGAGGCTTTGTCTGGAAATATGGAGCGTTGAGAATTTTCGATCAAAGGCAAAGATCGCGAAGGCGTGATCAGTATCCCTTAACCATTCACTTGTAAGGCCCCGTGTTGCATTTCCTCAATGCATTGCTCGACTAACATCGCGTCCATTTCGTGAACATCGACGCCGATTCCCGGAGCGCGCAGGAGCAATACGGTCAAGCGACCGCCCAAGTGCTCGCGAAATTCTTCGAGGCCCGATAGGACTTTGAGGCGACCTTGTGCATCGCGTTGCATGAGTGTTTCATCGAACATCGGAAGGTTCATGATTTCTAACACTTCGCCGATTCGCGTCGCTGATGAGGAATCGAGCAGTCCAGCTTTGACCGAGTAGTTGACATCGAGCCACAGTCCTACCGACACCGCAGCAGCATGGCTCACGGCAAAGCCGCTGAGTTGTTCCATTTTGTGTGCAGCCCAGTGCCCGAAATCCAGAGGACGGCTGCTGCCCATTTCGTAAGGATCACCGCCGAGTGCGATGTGGCGCGCGTGTAAGAGAGCGGAACGCTTGACGCATTCTTCGAGGGCATCGGCTTCGAGATTAGCCAGTGCCGCAGCATTTTCTTCGATCCAGGAGAAAAAATTACCATCTTTGACCAAGGCGACCTTGATGGCCTCGATCAAGCCTTGGCGACTGATTTCGGGGTCTTGCGTGCGTAGGAAAAGGAAATCATTGATCACGGCGTAGGGCACTGCAAAAGAGCCAACCCAGTTTTTTTTGCCAAAGGCATTGATGCCATTTTTCACACCGACGCCGCTATCGTCTTGCGACAGGGTTGTTGTCGGAAAACGCATCAAGCGAACGCCGCGATGCGCGGTAGCGGCACCGAAGCCGATTGCATCGAGAAACGCGCCACCACCAATGCACAGAACGTAAGAGTGGCGGTCGATTTTTTCTTTCTCGATCTTATCCCACACGGAGCGAACAAGTGCATCGTCAGCTTTTGCCGCTTCGCCGCCCTCTTTGATTTGGATGCCACAAAGTTCTAGGTTCGATTGAGCAAAGTAGCTAGTGATTTGCGCGACAAGCATCGGCCAAGCATCTGCCACCGAACGCTCCAAATAGACAAGGGCCCGACGTCCTCCACCTTCCATAAGCAGATCCTGCACAAGAGGATTACCCACGGCAAAGGCATCGCGAGTGAAGCAGACGCGATGGGTAAAAGGTACGGAAATGGGGAAATCGAAGCGTTCCATGGGTAGTTGTGGCGAAAGGACTACTCTTTTTACGTAGCACTGACTACACTTTCTTCCAATAAAATCTGCGCATGACACGCGGGAATCGATGATCGGCTTGGCATGCAATAGGCTAGCTTAGCTCATTGACGCTCTCGTATCTGGTGTTGCAACGTAAACTAGAAGTTTGCGTTCCCAGAAAAACAGTAAGTGACTGCTTACCCATGATGTTGAGTATTGTATTGTTCGTTAGAGATGACACAGAGACAGCACGATAAACAGAAAGTTTCAGCATAGGAGAAAACTTACGATTGTCATCACTTCAGCTAGCAGCGCTGAGCGATCAGAATACTTCGCGGGCGCCTGTGACGTCTTTGGTGATTTGTTCACGCAGGGCATCGAGCGAGGGAAATTTCTGTTCGGGGCGAAGGTGCTTGACGAATTCGACCTCTAACATTTTCCCGTAAAGATCGGAATCGTGATCGAAGAGATGCACTTCAAATACACGGGTGAGTCCATCGACTGTGGGGCGATTCCCTAAATTGGCGACGCCTTGCCAAGCGTGACCATCGCCGTGTCCGCGCACCGCCCAAACCCCATCGGGTGGGAGTTGTTCTTCGCCGAGTGCAATGTTTGCTGTCGGGAAGCCGAGCGTGCGACCAAGTTGCTGGCCTTTGACCACGAGTCCTTCGATTCCATACGGTCGGCCTAACATTTCGGCGGCGTTGGCCATGGCTCCATCGCGGATCGATTGCCTGATGCGGGTGCTACTGATTCGTTCTCCCTGATGCATCACGGGTGGGAGGGCTATGACTTGGAAGCCGAGTTTCTCGCCGATGCGCCTAAGAAAGGAAACATCGCCCTCTCGACCCTTACCAAAGCGCCAGTCTTCTCCAACGGCGATGGTGGCGACGTGTTGATGGCGGACCAAGCTTTCAATGAAATCGGTGGCGCTGATTTGGGCAAACTCGCGGGTGAAAGGGAGAGCTAGCAGGGCATCAACGTGAATCTTTTCGAGCAGTCGTGCTTTGTGATCCAGTGATGCGAGCAATTGCCGCGGTGCTCGCTCAGGAGCAAGCACTCGGATCGGATGAGGATCAAAGGTTACAACGACACAATTACCGCCGTGTGATTCTACTTGTTGTCGCGCGGCTTCGATCACGGCGCGATGCCCGACGTGAACACCATCAAATACGCCCAAGGCAAGGTGCAAGGGCGCGGTGCAAGTCGATAATGCTTCGGTGGTGTTGAGGCGTAACATCGGCGCTACGATGCAACACAATTGGCGTGTCGTAAACACTCAAAATAACATCGCTTCCGCCAGGCAGCGAAAGACGGTGGAGCGGGGGACCTTGACTCGCTGTTCGAGTTGTTGCCATGTGGCGCTTACGAGTTTGTCTATCGTTTCATCAGCCAACAATGCCGGCAATACGGTCGCTGCTCGCAGTTTTCTACCACGCAATGCATCAGAATAAAGAATGCCGTCTGCTAACAAATGTCGTGCTTGTTGAAGCCAGCGGCGGTGCTGTACGAGCATGTCCTCACCGATTGATACGGATGACGTATGCGGCAAGTAGAATCGTCCCGCGCGCAAGTCTTCGGGGAGATCGCGGAGGATGTTGACGAGTTGCAAAGCTTGCCCAAAATGCTTGGCCCATGGCATCATCACCGCGAGGGGTTCGCGTGAAAAATTAGGTCCCTCGCTGTAAAATCCGAGTTTTGTCCAGAACTCGCCCACACATCCGGCAACACGATAGCAGTAATCGAGTAGTTCCGCATCATCCTTTAGTTCCATGTGCTGTGCCGCACTGGCATTTCCAAAACGTTGGAGGTCGAGCTTTTGTCCAGAAATGATGGTGTGCAAGACCTCGCGCACCAATTCCTGCACGGGTGCATCCATCTGCTGGAGCCATGAAAAAATGCCCGGAGCTTTTTCTAACAAAACTTTTTCGGCATCGGTGCAAGCGGTTAACAAAAAATCGGGTGCGATGAATGGCTCGCCGTTTTGCACGGAACGTTCGTAATCATCGAGCAGAGTGATTCGATCCGCCACAGAGACGCTTGCGGTGTCGGCAATCGTATCGCTGCTGCGGGCTAACAAATAGCCGAGGCTGGCACCATCGCGCATGCCTTCGGGCAAGAGTCGTAGGCTAAGATAAAACGAGCGCGACACGTTCTTGAGGATCGTGGTGGCGGCTTCTGACTGGAAAAACCCGTGGCTCATCGTTTTTGTTAGACCCAAGCGGCGTAAAGAAGTTCGCGTAGGCGATCAATGTCGGTCGCAGATGTTTTGGCAACGAAGCCACGTGGGTGGGCGAAGTGCACATCGTCACAGCCTTCGATCTTCGTGAAATCCAGACGTGGATGATCATTGTTGCGGCTCAGTCCGTAGCCAGCGCCACGACGGTCCGGATAAATCATTGCCACCACTTCGGTATCGCGACCGATGCTACGCAAGTAGCGCGACATCGCCCCCGATGGGTCATCGATGGTCGATTCCGCACGTGGCAGGAACACTGCGCTGAACGTTTCGCCAGCTTTTTCCATTTCCCAAAAATGCAAATTTTCCTCTAACACCTTGATGCGTTCACGCATGGTGCGCAGGTAGTAGAGCAAATCATTGCCGATCACTTGCATCAGTTCATAGATGAGGTGACCGGGGTCGAGTCGTTGACAAAACGCAAAACGACGGAGGATGGTGACATCGATCGTTGACTGCAATTTTCCTAATGCCTCGCGCGATACACCCAGCCACTCCGCTGTTTTCACCGGGCCTTTGGTATCGAACCATTCGGCAGGCTCTAGCCACTCGCAAAACATCCGCGCATCCTCGTAGATCCCGAGATGCTGCATCACCAAGCTTAAGGCACATATCGGTGGTGAGTCTGCTGGGAATTGGTGGTGGTCAAAATTCATGCGCTCCGGTTCATGCTCGCCGCCGACATCGACGACAATCACCGATGGATCATCGAGATCTGCTTGAATTGGCTCGCGACGCACAATCGGCACGCCATGCACTGCCACCAAGAGGCAACAGGCGAGGAATTCATCTTTGTGGGCGCTGCCCGGGTGGGTGAGTATCAGGGAAATCATCTGCTGTTACTTTCCATGGAAATTCTTGATTCGTCAACCCTGGACCATAGTGCTTTTTTTGGGGGGGCATGGGACTATTGATTCTTTCTGTCCTGAAGAATAGGCAGAAATCATCAAAGTTGGGTCGCAAAACATTTCTCGATCAGTGATTTCGGACAAGCCCGCGTTTGATTGCATCACTCATCGGAATGGCTTTGGCCTCGCAGGCTTGTTGCCAGCCAGGGAAGTTCCATTTGTTGGGAAATCCTGCACATTGCGATGGTTTCACGGGATGGATGCGGCAAGCATTGCCGTCGAGCATGATGCATTCGTGATTGGATTTTTCAATCAAAGATAGCCCTTGCCGATTGGTGCGTAGGCGGGTGAATTGATCGAGAAATTCTTGCTCGCTGAGCTTCAGGTAGGCTGCGATTGCTGGAATTTCATCATCTTCAAGTCGAACATCACCAGGCCATTTGCAGCAAGCCGTACAGCGCTGACAGACGTAGTAGGTTTCGTGATCGAGGGAAACATCGCGGTTTCCCGGGCTGCCATGAGAAGGAAGTTCGCTCATTTCATTTGTCGGTAATAGTAATCGACCTTGCCGAGAAAACCTCGCCACTTGGTGCTGGGCTTGCCATTGGTCATGAGAAAGTGTGGACAATTTTTGTTGGGTGGGCTCGCCCCGCGACGCGGCCAATGATAATGAGGAACAACGTTACGTAGGGGAATGCCGTTTTTGATCATAAGGTAAGCGGCTAGGCGAGCAGTGCGGTCCACTGTGGCGTTGAGATTGCTTCCTCGGTGCTCGCACATTTCGATGCCGATGCTGTATCGGTTCCCTGGACCATCAAAGTCTGCGTGTTCACCTTGCTCATTGGTTGGCATGTGTTGCACTGCTACTTTGTCATCTATGGTAAAATGCCAGATCAAGTAACCGATCCGATTGCCCCCTCGTCTTTTTGGTGCGCGCAGGGCTCCGTTTTTTAAGGCTTGTGAATGTTTCCAAGCATCAGCGCTCCAATTTTGTGTGCTGTGAATGGTGATGTAGCGGGGCGACATTGAGCGAAATACTTTGCGGCCATGGCTGCCGCGGGGGACGAGATCTTGACGCAAGTTCACGCCGCGCATGATTGTGCTCATCGAGCCGCCGCTGGCGGCAACGGGAGTGGGGCCAGTTCGGGCGGCCCATTCGATTGGTCGATCAGCTCCGCCTCCAATGGGTGCGATAGGCGTACAGCATACGCCTATGATCACAGCGACTAAGGTGAGCAAGGGCATGATGAGCAAGTGTCTCTTCACACAGTGCAGCGTAGGATCATTTTCGCTATGTAGCAAAGCGAAAATGGGTTCAGGGAAATAAAGTTTGCAAGGCTGCGGGGAGGTTGCACGCGCCATGACCTCCGAGTTTGCGGTCAATGTCTTCCAATCTTTGAATCAAATCGCGCACTTCACCACGCGGAGTGGGTCCTCCTGCGGCATCACAAAAATGCGAGCGACAGCCAAATGGGCGCGCCTCATAGTTTTGGCAGCGATTGTTTTTGAGAAAAGGACATGAGCCATCTGCGGGTAGTTCGAGGTTTTTGCGACCACGTGATTTCCATCCTTGTGCGGCGACCATCGCCTCTCCGCGAGTGAGATAGGGTGTTTTTCCCGTTAGGCCAAATCGGCAGCAGTCGCCGCGTCCGATACAATTTCCGTGGCTCGGGCGTGATGCGAGTTCCTGGTAGATGCCTCGCACTTCATCCAAAAGTGTCAAAGTTGCCGCATCGTGTCGGGATAGTTTCCCGGGACGTTTGGCATTGCGCGCTGGAAAATTTTTGTCGGCCATGTGCGGTAAGTGCATTGAGCATAGATTTGTTTGAAGCAAAACAACACAAAATTCCTCAAAAATGAGCGGGGGAGATCCGAATCATTTCTCCGTATCATTTTATGATTGGAAATCATTCCCGCACGTCGTAGTTTGGCGCGGATGACAGGTGAGGCACGACAAGATTTCGCATTTGCGTTTTTAAGCATCCTATTTGAAGGGGCACCATTCATTTTGTTAGGCACGCTCATTAGTGGCTTCATCGATATTTACATGCCGCCTGGCATGATGGATCGGTTTCTACCGAAAAACAAATTTCTCGCTGTGTTGATGGCTGGATTGCTCGGTGCAGTGTTTCCCGTTTGCGAGTGCGCCGTAGTACCGGTGATACGTCGATTGGTGAAAAAAGGTTTACCCGTTTCTTGCGCGCTGACGTATATGCTGGCGGCGCCAATTGTGAATCCCATTACCGCGTTGAGTACATGGAAAGCTTTTACCGGCCCAGTCGTGATGATTTATGGCGAAACGGTGCAGGCAAACTTGGTGATGACGGTGAGTCGCATGGGGCTGGGTTTTCTGGTGGCGGTCTTGTTAGGTTGGGTCGTGGCGCGCATACCGATGGTATGGGTTTTGCGTAAGCGCCTGGTAGATGAACTCAAGAATGAACAGCCTGATCATAAGGCGATAGAGCATGTTCATGCATGCTGTGATCACGATCATGACCATAAGCACAAAAATGATACGCATGCTTGCTGCGGACATGATCACAGTGCGCAGCATACTCACAAGCACGAGGAATCATCGCACGTTTGCTGTGGGCACGATCACTCACACGACCACACTCATGAGCATAAGCCTGATGGCTCTCAAAGAATCGTGGCGGCGATGCGCTCGGCGATCAAAGACTTCGTGGATGTCGGGGTGTATTTTTCCATTGGCATCGCCATTACAGCTCTTTTCAACACTGGTATCGCGCCGGGAGCTGCCTGGCTAGATTCCATTGCCAATCGACAGATTCTCGCGCCATCAGCACTGATGGTCTTGGCTTTCATACTAAGTCTTTGCAGCACCTCGGATGCCTTCATCGCGGCAACCCTTGATAAGTTTACGTATGGTGCGAAGTTGGCCTTCTTGGTCTTCGGCCCCATGCTCGATTTGAAGCTGTTATTTCTCTATCAAACCGTGTTGCGGAAAAAATTCATCTTTTGGATGGCTGTGGGACTTTTCGCAACGATCCTACTCGGTGCATATTATTTCCAATGGTTCCTTAATCAACAAATTGTCCCATGAATGTGAAGTTGCAACGAATCGTATTCTCTGTCGTCGTCATTATGTGGGCGGCGGTGCTTCTTTACTTCTATGGCAGTGGGAGGATTGTCAAATATCTCGCACCTGATTTTCGGCCATTGGCTCTTTACGGCGGTCTTGGACTGGCCGTCTTAGGTTTGTTTGTGTTACTGACTTCAGGCGAGAAATCGTCATGTGGTCACGATCACAGCGAGGGTGACCCGCATGACCATGAGGCGAGTGACATGAATCCCTTTACCTCGATGGCTCTGATGCTTGTGCCGATGATTTTTGCTGTGGCTAATACGAAAGATAGCTTTTCTTTGGCTGCTTTGTCGCGGAAATCACTCTTTGACGAGCCATTGAGCAACAATGTGTTTTTGGCTGAAGATTTACCGCCGTTGACGATGGCAGACATCGAAAAAACTCACAAGAAAAGTGAGGCTGGTTTTTATGAGTTCAATCTCATGGAGTTGTATTTTGCCGCGGGAGATCCTGAGATGCAGAAGTTGCTGAATGGATTGAAGGTCGAAACGGAGGGGCGACTTGTGATGGAAAAAGAAAACAACGAGGCAGGGAATCGGCGTCGATTGTATCGCCTGTTCATCACTTGTTGTGCGGCCGATGCGCGGGCTGTGCCGATCATCATTGATTTTGGTAAGGAAACACCACCCTCGATCGAAGAGAATGTGTGGGTCAAAATTTCGGGCACGGTGATATTCCCCGTCGAACGTGGGACAACTCAGGTGATCTTGCAATCTGCTTCCTGTGCCGAGGCGGAGGCGCCTTGGGAAGAGAGTTTCATGCGCAACTACTGACCTTGGTATTTGCTGCCGCGCAGGACTTCCACATCTTGCGAATAGACAACAACGGACCAATTTTCAAAATACTGTGCTGCGATTTCTTCCATGATCGCATCGGCGATTTGCTCCGTCACCAGAGTGTAAATTTGAGTATTGCTGCCCTCCCAGTCGGACGCATGCACGCCACGCGAGCCCTCGCCGATGACATCTTTGGCTGTCCAGCCACTGACGTGATGGCGTTTGAGCAAATCGATCAAGTCATCGTAAAGTACGCGTTCTCCGACGATGGTGACTTTTTTTAAGCGGATTTTGTGAGCCATAGGGAAATGATTTGTGCGGTTTTGAGGTAGAGAGGAATGCCGAGTGCCAGGTTAAATGGAAAGGTGATGCCTAATGCAAGCGTGAGATAGTAAGCAGGATTCGCCTGTGGCAGGGCGATGCGGACTGCGGCTGGGGCCGCAATGTATGATGCAGAGCCCGCCATGGCTCCCAGAATCGCTGAGCCGCCGGGGCTCATGCCGCTGAGGAGTCCTGCAATCACTCCGAGAGTGCCGAGTAGAGGCGGAAGTAAAATACCACACATCAGCAAGCGCACACCGGCTTTACCAGCATCTTTGAGGCGTTTGCCGGCAACTAACCCGAGCTCTAACAAGAATATGCAGAGAGCACCTTTGAATGCGGCTCCGAAAAATGGCTGCACATCCATCAGCTTGTCGCTGCCGCAAAGTGCGCCGATGAACAATCCACCTAGCAGAAGTACGATGCTTTTGCCCGTGATGACTTCATGCAATGCCTTACTCCAACTATTGGCTCCACCAGTTCGCACGAATAACAAGGCAACGATGATGCCTGGAACCTCAAGCAGCGCGACCAGTGCCGGAAGATATTCCTCCGGGGCAAGACCGCTGCGTTTCACTGCCTCGACTGCGGCAAGGTAGGTGACAACCGATACCGAACCATAATGTGCAGCGCATGCTGCGGCATCGATCTGACTGCGCTTGCCAAGAGAGCGCAGTAAATAAAACGCAATGACTGGACTCACGAGTCCGATCAACAGGGTAGCAAT
>CANHKJ010000015.1 GCA_947460915.1 Verrucomicrobiia bacterium | reverse complement strand
CAAAGTGTCATCGGTGAGACCCTTGTCGAGGAGTGGGGTTGGATGCCGGAACGCGCTGGTATTCTTGCAGCGGAGTCATGGGGCATGGTGCCGCGCTGGCAGCAGCAGTCGCTCCGCGAGTGGACCATGGACGTGCGCTCAGCGCCGATAGTCGTGTTACCGCAAGATGCCAATTTGCTACCTAGCCCTGTGTCAGGAGAACAAATTCCCATCAACGCGATGCCCTTGCCACAAGGATTTTGTGAAGTGATTGGCGAAGTGTCTGATGACAAACTCGATCCCGTATCAGGCGCATTGGTGGAAATCATTGGACTCGGTAAAACCGTCGAAACCGATGCGGCTGGCACCTTTCGCATCGCCGCCGTGCCTGCAGGAAACATCGGCATCGAGGCCTCAAAGCTCGGATATTTTTCCACCACGCAGAGCGCTACGGCCTTGCCAGGACAAACACTCACTGTGCGTCTCTCGCTCAAACTCAAGCCTAGCGATGGCGAAGCGGACGAGACCATGATGGAAGAGGAAACGGTGGTGGGCGAGTATCAGGAAAGCAACTCAGGCGACTTCAATCTCGCGCTTAACATGGAGGCACCCAAACTCACCGCCACGATGGGACGCGAGGAGTTTACGAAAAATGCCGTAAGCGATGCTGGTGAAGCAATCGGAAAAGTATCAGGCGCTAACATCGTCGATGGCAAATACGCAGTCGTGCGTGGTCTAGCAGATCGTTATGTGACGACAACATTCAACGGCGCACAAATCGCTTCCGCAGATCCTTCCCGAAAAGCGGTGCAGCTCGACCTATTTCCCACCAGCGCGATCGAGTCGATCAAGGTGGATAAAACTTACAGTCCCAATTTATCCGGCGACTTCGGTGGCGGCGCCATCGACATTATCACCCGCGCACTTCCTGATGAGCGCATCCTGCAAATGTCTACCAAGATCACGTACAACGACGCATTGAAGAAAAAAATCTATACTCACCCCGGCAGATCCTTAGGA
The DNA here is from genome assembly GCA_947460915.1 of Verrucomicrobiia bacterium. Classification (GTDB taxonomy): domain Bacteria; phylum Verrucomicrobiota; class Verrucomicrobiia; order Verrucomicrobiales; family Akkermansiaceae; genus UBA956. The sequence goes on along the minus strand of CANHKJ010000015.1, from coordinate 21,824 downwards.
GCCTGGGGAGATATCGGTGACGACATGCCAAGTGTGCTCGAACAAACCAATGCCGATGGTAGCACCACCTTTCTCGATGGCGGCAATCAAACAGCGGATCAACTCAAAGAGCGTTGGAAAAGTTTGCATGACTCCCAGGGGCTCAAGCCGAAAGAAGATGATTCCAACTTGGGCTTTTCTCAATCACTTACATACGGCGAAACATTCGATTTACCGAACAAAATGCGACTTGGCGTGGTTACGGCATTTAGTCGATCGACTAATGATAGTTCTAACAGCACCTACATCACCAACCAAACCCGTGAGTTTTCCCGTGATGAGTACACCCGCTCGGTCGAGACCGCCGCGTATTTGTCCACAGCATTGGAGATTAATGAATACAACAAAATTCAAGCCACATACTTCAATAAGCACATCGCACAAGATGAAGTGATCAACAACACCAACATCATCGATGACGAAGAGAACCTCAACTATGGCAACCACCTCCAGAACTCAACGATCAATCCATCGAACGCTTATGGGCCAGATGCGATATATTATGGTGCATCATGGGATGTGAATCCTTTGGCGCGTGATTTGGAAATTTTCCAACTCAATGGCAGTCATCAACTCGGAGAACGGGGCGCTAAAGTCAATTGGTCGATTACCAGCAGCAACGCTGTAGAAAGTCGTCCTCACAGCACACACTTCGAGTACGGTATTCTGGATTTCTCCTCGGAAGCACTCGCTGATCAAATTGCCGCTGTGCAGCCCAAGCTCGATGCGCAAGCCATCCAATATGCTCGACTCCTGCGCTTGCCCAACCCAGAAAGCTACACATGGGAAACCATCAAAGCCCCGATGTATGCTCGACCAAACACGCAGCGCATTTACGACAACTTCCAAGCCGCCAACACGATCATTCCCGATGATACACGTGACCCTGTAGAAACTTCAGCGCACGGCACCAACAGTCAGTCGATCCCCGGAAAACAACGCATCACTCGACGTTCGGAAAAAACCACCGAAGATGCCATGCATCGCCAAGTTTCCTCAGCCATTCCGTTTTATTTCTTTGAAGACGATGACGACTATTACTTCGAGTTCAGCTTCGGAGCATCCTCTTTGTGGAAAGAGCGCAACACTACGGCTCGTCAGTATGATTTGGTGTTAGCCTCGAGTTCAGCTGACTCTGGCTTCACTCCCGGTGCACTTGATGGCGCGGGCGGTCTTGGCGAAGATATCGCAAACAACCCCGATTTGATCTCCGACTACTTCACGGGCAACACCACCGATGGTCCTTACTATACCAACTCTCTCACAAGAAACGGCCTCGAAAACATCAGCACGCGGCTCAATCAAACATCCTATTTCTACAACGGTTTACTCCGCATGGGAGACACTTTCCTCAATGGGGGAGTTCGTTTTGAGAAAGAAACCTATGACATCGATATCGCTTCCAGTCCGCTCTCCGCATTCACCGACGAACAAATCGAAGGCAATGGTTGGGAAAATCGTGATCCGCAACAATCCATGCTCCCTGCCGTCAGCGCTGGCACTTCGATTTTTGATAAAAAAGTCGACTTTCAAGTCGCTTGGTCGAAGACCGTGGCGCGCCCGACATTCTGGGAATTCATTCCATCGCAATCTGTCGATCAAGCATCCGGTCTTGGTCGTCGCGGTAACAATGAACTTGGACAAACTGATATCGATAACTTCGATTTCGCGATGACATGGAAGCCATCCGATACCACCAGCATTCGTGCGAGCCTGTTCCACAAAAATCTCGTTCGCCCCTTGGTGACATTTTATGAAAATGGCACTTTGCTTTATGATGACTCATTCCGCGATCCCGATACTGGTGAACAACGAGACTTCAATGGCAGCATCAACGGCATCGAATTTGAAGCGGACATTTCGGACATGGGTCCATTTTCGCTGCGGGGAAATTTTACTTATATCGATGCACAGCTCAATTACTTCTATGTGCAAAACGGTGCCACTACATCGGTTACTAGCAAGCTCCCCTACCAGCCCACATATCTAACAAATTTAAATTTGGGCTATGAGTATGAGCCCTGGAATTTCAACGCAAACTTCGTCTACAATTACAACGGTGATTATCCTGTCATTCTTAAATTGACTCCCGATGACTTTGAGGTCACGCGCAACGCCATTCACACCTTCGATCTCGTGCTCTCGAAAAAGATTGAACTTAACGGTGTGGATTACTTGCTCAAGGGCGGTGTGAAAAACATGTTCAACGCGACGGACACTTATCTCTACAATGAAAAAGTTTACAACAGTGACACCACGGGGCGCAGCTATTGGGCGGAAATTCAGCTATCATTCTAACAGTTCATCCTTTGTGACAACTCTGTTACACCGCCAAGCAAGACATCAGCGCAGCGCCCGTTAATGTCTCCCCGTCTGCGCTTCGCGGCGCGATTTACCGAACTACTACAAACATAATGAAAACAAAACAAAATCTCATCCTCGCCCTACTGGGCATGATGGCACCAGTCGTTGCAACAGCAGCCAACATCGATGTCATCGGTGATACCACTGGTGCCTACAGCACAAACAGCTTTGCCTCTACCAACGGTGGCGTTGATGGTGGCCTCGGCACCAACATCCGTGTGATCGGCTCCAATACCACCTGGACGAAAAACAATACCTACTTCGTTACGGATCGTCTTTTCATTCCTCGCGGCGTTACTCTGACAATCGAGCCTGGAACCAAAATTTATTCCTCCATCAATGACAACGGCACTCCGACCGACAAGACCGATGACAAAGTTGGTTCGATCGTAGCAACACGCGGTGGCAAGCTCATCGCTGACGGCACCGCAGCCGAGCCTATCGTTTTTACCAGTGTCCGCGAATGGGAAGCTGCGAACGGTGTAGACTCTGCTTACGATGCCGATACCAATGTGGGCCCTGCGCCAACGGCTGCTGATGGTGGTCAATGGGGTGGCATTATCATGCTTGGTCAAGCTTATTGCTCCTTTGTCAATGCTTCAGGAGTGAATGCCGGTACTGTCCAGATCGAAGGATTTGCTCCTGCCGGTTCTTCCTCGTATGATGGTGACACGGTCCCTGACGCTACTCAATACGGCGTCAGCGCAGGTTTCGCTCGTAATGACGCGGACAACAGCGGCACTATTCGTTATTGCTCGATCCGCCACGGTGGTTACGAGTTTGCTGCTGGCAAAGAAATTAACGGTCTAACACTCGGAGCTGTCGGTTCCGGAACCACGATTGAATACCTCGAAGTCTATGCCAACCAAGATGACGGCATCGAGTTCTTCGGTGGTCGCGTAAGCGCCAATCACCTCGTGATGGCATTCAACCAAGACGATAGCTTTGACATCGATGAGGGCTATGCTGCTACCAACCAATTCTGGTTGAGCATTCAAAACCCAGGTGACACCGATGCTGGTGGCGAATGGGATGGTGTCGGTGGCACTTCCGGTGGTTATGGCACTGTTAACACAGGTGCTGACCAGCATCACGCCAAACCGATCATTTACAACGCAACCATGATCGGTGCTGGATCGACAAACACGCTTTCGGTTATTCCAAACCGCACGGGTCAAGTTCACACGGAGAAAGGAAACTTCGCTCTCCACATCGAAGACCGTTTCAATGGTGAACTTTATAACTCGGTTCTGCACGACTATGCGCAAGGCCTGTTCAAATTCAATGACACGATCAGCACCGGTGCTACTCCGAAGTTTAGAAACAACACCATCGGCAGCATGGGCGGTGGCACCACTGGCGATAACCTCAGCTATATCTTCGGTAATGGTAAAGCTGATACGCTCGTTCAAGACTTCGCCTTCGATGCATTCGGATTTCCTCTCAACGGAAACTCTGATGTGAACACGAATCCGATGTTCTCTACCTACATGCGCAACGGTAGCAACTTTATTACTGCTTTCAATCCAGCACCCGCAAAAGGTTCTCCACTATTGATCTCCGGCGTATCTGCTGGTGCACCCGTGCCTGTCAACTATCGTGGTGCCTTCGGTCCTGGTGACAACTGGGCTGCTGGCTGGACCAAATTGAGCCAATCCGGCGTCCTTACAACGGGCACCAATATCGATGTGATTGGTGATACTACTGGCACCTTCAGCGCGAACAGCTTTGCCTCTACCAACGGTGGCGTTGATGGTGGCCTCGGCACCAATATTCGTGTGATCGGTTCCAATACCACATGGACGAAAAACAACACTTACTTCGTCACTGATCGTCTCTTCATTCCTCGTGGCAAAACATTGACCATCGAGCCAGGCACGAAAGTGTATTTCTCCATCAATGACAACGGCACTTCTACCGACAAAACCGATGATAAAGTTGGTTCGATCGTAGCAACACGCGGTGGTAAACTCATCGCTGACGGCACCGCAGCCGAGCCCATCGTTTTCACTAGCGTGCGCGAGTGGGAAGCAGAGAATAATGTCGATTCACCTTATGACGTAGACACCAATGTAGGTCCCTCACCAACTGCAGCCGATGCAGGTCAATGGGGCGGACTGATCATGCTTGGCCAAGCATATTGCTCATTTGTCAATGCTTCGGGCGTTAACGCCGGAACCGTCCAGATCGAAGGATTTGCGCCTGCAGGTTCTTCTTCCTACGACGGCGACACCATCCCTGACGCGACTCAATACGGAGTTAGCACGGGATTTTCTCGCAACGACACCGACAATAGCGGCACCATTCGTTATTGCTCGATCCGTCACGGCGGTTACGAGTTTGCTTCTGGTAAAGAAATCAACGGACTTACCCTAGGTGCCGTTGGTTCCGGAACGACGATTGAATATCTTGAAGTCTATGCCAACCAAGACGACGGCATCGAGTTCTTCGGTGGCCGCGTAAGCGCAAACCATCTTGTCATGGCATTCAACCAAGATGACAGCTTCGACATCGACGAGGGTTATGCTGCTACCAACCAATTCTGGTTGAGCATCCAAAACCCAGGTGACACCGATGCTGGTGGAGAATGGGATGGCGTCGGTGGCACTTCCGGTGGTTATGGCACTGTTAGCACAGGAGCTGACCAACATCACGCCAAACCGATCATTTACAATGCAACCATGATCGGCGCTGGATCGACGAACACTCTTTCGGTAATTCCAAACCGCACGGGTCAAGTTCACACGGAGAAAGGAAACTTCGCTCTGCACATCGAAGACCGCTTCAACGGTGAAGTCTACAACTCCGTTGTGCACGACTATGCTCAGGGTCTGATCAAGTTCAACGACGCGATCAGCACTGGCGCAACACCGAAGTTTAGAAATAACACGATCGGTAATATGGGCGGTGGCACACCTGGTAACAATAACAGCTACATCAGCGGCACAGGCGCAACAGATACGCTAGTTCAGGGCTTTGTCTTCGATGCACTTGGTGACCCCGTCAACGGCAACTCGAATGTCAACACCAATCCGATGTTCACGGCTTACACACGTAACGGTAGTAACTTCATTACCGCATTCAATCCAGTTCCCGCAACTGGTTCTCCGTTGCTGATTTCTTCATTGGCCACCGGTGCTCCAAAAACGGCTTACTACCGTGGTGCCTTCGGTCCCGAAGGTAACTGGGCTGCTGGTTGGACGAAACTGAGCCAATCTGGTGTTCTCACTGGTGCCGCTCCGATCTCCGGAAACGGAGTGCTCGACACCGATGGCGACGGCATCAGCGATGAGTTGGAAAGCTCACCTGCTCTCACCGCTCTGGGCTTCAACTCCACCGTGAATAACGTTACGGGCACGAACTTGTTCAGCTCGCTTTATACTGCCACATCAATCCAAAGCCTGCGCGGCACTGGTTTGATGATTCAAGCCAGCGGCACGGGTCCAGTGACCTTGACTCTGCCTCTGTTCAAATCAACCGATCTGATCAACTGGACACCTGCCGGAAACGCTACTGCTACAACGCCATTTGTTAGCGGCAAGCAGTTCTACCGTGTGGACCTTTCAAGCGGTGCTGCAAATCAATAAGTTCCCCAGAAAAACTAGAAACCAATAATCAAAGGGTCGCCGGCCCACGCTGGCGGCCCTTCAACTTCAACCAATCAACATGACACAAATGACACGTGGAATTCAAATCAGTGCAACAATCTCGTTGCTCTTCACTCTAGCCCAGCCTGTTCTATCTCAGGAAGTAGCATCGCCACTAGAAACAACACGCGAAAACTTGCGCTTATGGTTGGAGACAAAACAAAAAGAGCAGTTAGAGATCAACGACTGGAAGAACGACAAAGAAGTCTTGACGCTCTATAAAGAAGGTTTGCTCAAGGAAATTGATACCTACAAGCAACAGATTGCTGACGCTAAAGTTCTCGCCAGTGCTGCTGACCAAGAATCGACCAACAAGATTACAGCACGTGATCAATTCATTGCCGCTGAAAAATTGCTCAGCGAAGAATTGCGGAAACAAGAAGAACAACTCGCCGCTCTCATTCCTTTACTACCACCACCATTGCTCAAAGCAGCGAAAATTTCAGTCGGTGTGGAATCACTGAAAAAGAGTTTACAATTGCCACTAGACGCACAAGTCGATGATGTCGCCAAGCGTCTAGCGAACGTCACGGAATTAATGGCAGAGGCCGAAAAATTCCAACAAGGCGTGAACGTTCATCCAGAGCTTCACAAAAAATCGGATGGCAACGAATACAACATGCAAGTGGTCTATTTCGGCATGGCAATCGCCTACGCTGTCAATGAAGACAGCACCTTTGCCCTCGTCGGTACCCCCAGTCCTATAGGGTGGACCTTTAAGGAATCGAACGATCTCGCTCCTGCCATCCAAAAACTCATCGTTACGGCCACGACCGAAAAAGATGTCTCCTTCACTCCACTTCCTATCTCTCAATAACTCCACGATCATGAAATCATCTCTCAACCTATTACTCGTTCTTGCCTCCGCCTGTTCTCTGGTGCATGCGCAAAATGATTCTGTGGCGCAATCCAAAGCCAAGCTGGAGGAGTCATCGAAAGCTCTTATCGAGACACAAAAAGAGCAAGCTGATCTTCGTCGACATCTTTATAAAGAAGTCAACGAACTCGATGATCAAGTACTCACCTTATCCAAAGAGCTTCGTCAATTGGAGCGCGATGAAGCACTGCGCACAACGAATGTGAAAAAACTCGATAAAGAAGTCGAGACGCGCAAAACACAGTATGCTTACACCGTTGGTCTGTTGAATCAATATTCGAAAGCGCTCATCACCCGTGTTCACCCTTCCGAGTTCCAACTCTATCGTGAGCCCATCGGTCAGATCGATCAAAGCGCCTTGAATTCAGCTAACGAGCCCGTGAAGGAAATGCAAGAGCGACTCAAGGTTCTTACGCTCGGCATCAAACGTCTGGGTGAAATATCCGGTGGCTCGACATTTGAAGGTAAGGCATTGGGCTTTGCCGGTAAATCTCTCGATGGCACTTTTATGATCATGGGGCCTTCTGTATATTTTGCCGTCAAAAATGGATTGTCGGAGGGCATCTGCCCCGCACAAGACACAGGCTCGAATTTCCCCGCCTTTGTTTCCATTAATGAGTCCGGTGGCAGCATCGCCAAAGCGATTCTTACACAGCAGGGCACACTCCCCTTCGATGGAACACTCGGCAAAGCCATTGTTGCGGAAATGAAGCATCCAGGCGGACAGAACAAAGCTCTTGAGCACGTAATGCTCTTCGGAGACATTGCCAAAAACATGATGTTTGACGGCTGGATCGCCATCGCCATTTGCGTGGTGATGATTGCCATCGGCTGGACAGTTGCGGCTCGGAAAATCATTTACCTCAACAGTATCGAAAAAGGAAATCGTGACTTCCTGCGCGAGTGGAGCAAGGTTGCGAACGACCTAACAACTCTAGAGCGTAACAACGAAGAAATGAGCTCAGCAAAAATGTCGGAGACACCTGCCATGAAGCGCTCGCCGTTTTATGAAATCTATCACATTGGTTCAGAGGAAATTACCAATCGGATCGCTTCAACGAAAAAAGGTCACAAAGGCCTCTCGGGGCGCTCGATCCAAGCCGTACGCGCGGCTCTTGACTCCGGTCTTGTGCAATTGCAGCACAAGCTCACTGATGGTCTGGTCTATCTTACGATCAGTATCGCAGGTGGCCCCTACGTTGGGCTGTTAGGCACCGTGGTGGGTGTGATGATCACTTTCGCCATTATTTCGAAAGAAGGCGAAGTGAACGTCAACGCGATTGCTCCTGGTATTGCTTCCGCTCTCCTTGCAACGGTGGCAGGTCTGATCGTCGCGATTCCCGCGCTGTTCGTTTATTCGTATCTGAACAATCGCATCAAGAACATCACCTCCGAGGTGAAAGTATTCATTGATGAGTTTGTCGCCAAGATGGCGGAATTCTACCCACAAGTGAATGAGGCCGCTGCGCCGAAATTCTCTAACAACGACGACATTTAATCTCACACCGCCATGGCCTCTGCAGACGACAAAAGTTACGATGACATCAACGTCACTCCGATGGTGGACCTTTACCTAGTGCTCCTGCTGATCTTCATTGTTATGACGGCAGCAGGTGTAAAAGGCGTGAAGGTCGATCTTCCCAAAGCGGGCGGCAAAGCAGCTGCAGACATTGGTGCGCCAAAAATCCAAGCAATCACTGTCGATTCGGAAGGCAAGATTACATTGAACCTTACTCCCGTTTCGTTAGAAGAATTGGAGTCGAAAATCTCTGGCATGGTTGTGACCACTCCTGATCTTCCCGTAGTGGTGCGTGGTGATAGCTCCACGCAATACCAGAAAATTATGGCGGTCGTCACCATGCTTGGTAAAAACGGCATCACAAAAATCGGCCTCGCGACTCAACCGAATAAGTAACAGTTACATGCGACAATTCACATCAACACATCAGGATAAGTCTCGCAAGGCCAAGTACATCGTGGCCTTACTCGGGCTCGTTTTGATCGGTGGCGTGGTTTCGTTTATGATGAGTGGTTCTGGTGAAGAAGAAAAGCCGCCGGAGGAAGAATTTCAGTTTGTGGAATTCACGCCACCACCCCCACCGCCACCACCTCCAGTGCCAGAAGAACCAGAGCCGGAGCCTGAAGATTTCGAGGAAATGTTAGAGCCTGTAGAAATCCCCGAGGACGCGGAACCAAGCAACGATGAGCCGACAAATGATTTGGGCATCGACATTGGAGATCTCGCGGCCGGAGATGGACCAGGAGGCTTCGTGATGGATATTCCTAAATTCGGACGTCGTGGCAAATTTTCCGATGATGAGGATGATCCACTCGGCGCTGGCGATGCGGCAGAACCTCCCGTGCCAACATTGAAAACCCAACCGATTTATCCCAGTGCTTTGCTGAAAAAAAGCATTGGCGGCAAGGTCCTTGTTACTGCCGTGGTAAATATTTCTGGTCAAGTGATCAAAGCGACGATCAAGCAGTCGTCGGGCCAAAGTGAGCTCGATAAAGCCGCTGTGCAAGCGGTGTTGAAATGGAAATTTAAACCCGGAAAAAAGAACGGCAAGCCCGTTCAGGCTACCTGCCTGATCCCTTATACCTTTGAAGTGAAAAAAAATTGATATGAAACCAATGCCTACTCTCACACGCTCACTCGCTGCACTATTCCTCTGCACATTCTTACACGCAGAGTCCTATCTTGACGCCGTAAAGGAACAAGTTCGTCGACCTGAATTTGCCAAAGAATTTGCCGGAAGCTACGGCATCTTATCAGACGTGGAGCCCGAAGTTTCGGATGCGGAACAACTTCTTTTGACTCGACTACAAACGCTTTTTACAGAATCAAAATTCAAGGATGCCGAAAACCTTCTCGTTGCCTTTATCAAAGAAACCGAGAAGCCAACTGATCCGGAAAAAGCGCCAGCTGAGATTAGTCCCGCCATGATTTTCGTTCTCGGCAATTTGTATTTCCAAGCGGAACGCTACGATGAAGCCATGCGTGCTTTTGAAGCGGCGATCAAACGTTTTCCGCGTTTTCGTCGGGCCTTCACCAATCTCGGCTACGTGCATCTGGCACAAAACAAGTTAGATGATGCACTGAAATCTTTTCAAAAGTCCGTTAACCTCGGTGAGAGTTCGTCGCGCGTCATGGGCATGCTCGGTTATTGTTATTTGACCAAGCAAAATCCACTCGCAGCCGAAAACGCTTATCGCCAAGCCTACCTCACCGATCCGGATGCGCGCGACTGGAAAATGGGTCTTGCACAATCTCTCTTAGCTCAAGATAAAAACGAAGAAGCTGCCAGTTTGTTCGGCGTGCTCATTCAAGAAAATCAACAAGACAAGCAACTGTGGATGCGTCAGACAGGTGCTTATCTTGCCATGGACCGCAAGGATGAGGCGATTCTCAATCTCGAAACGCTGAGACTGATGGGGTTGACTGATGAAGCAAATCTCACGTTGTTAGGAAACTTATACATGGATCAAGCGCAACCAAAGTTGGCGCTCAGTGCTTATTCGGATGCTCTTACTATGGCGAAATCGGTTAACGTCCCGCAATCACTCAAGGCAGCACGCATTCTCAATGACTATGGTTTTCCCGATGAAGCCGCTGAATTGATCAATAAAATTCGCGGAGCTACAAAAGACATCGCACCCGCGGATCGCATCGCGATGGAACTCACCGATGTCAAAATTGCACGGGCACAAAACAATCTCGATCGCGTGGGCACAATTCTCAAACAACTACTCGCCGATGCTCCCGCTAATGGTGAAGTGTTGTTGGAAACAGCAAAGCACTATGATCAATTGGCGCGCGATCAAGCTGATGAGCAAGAGCGTGCGAAGTTGAATAACGAAGCAAAAACGCATTATCTGTTGGCAGTTGAAAACGAAATTACCGCGTATGCAGCGAACCTTGGTTACGGTCAGATGCTGGTGCGCGATGGTCGAACAATTGATGCTTTACCCTACCTCGAAAAATCGCTTTCTCTGAAGAAATCAGATTCGTTAGAGCAGTATGTTAGTCGTGTGCGTCGTGCGGCCGACCGTGAAAAAATTCGCAAAGAACGTGAAGAAGCGGAACGTGCTGAGCAAGCTGAAGCCAATAAAAAATAATTCTCAACCATCTATCATCTTATGAAATCTCTCTATCTCATTCCCGCATTCGGTTTATTGGTTCACGCACAAGCGAATGAAGCGCTGGAAATCCTAGAAGGCAGAAAAGACGCTGCCGATGCTGTTGCGACAGTAGCACCGGATGACGCAGCCTTGATTCAAGGAGGCGCAGCTGATGGCAAAGTCACCAAGTCTTTTGTTCCCAGTGAGCCGTCGGCATTTTCGAAGAAATCTCACGAGATCTTCGATCCGATTTGGGCCAATACAACGATCATTAAGGACGAAGAAAATCCTTACATGCAGGAACTTACGATGATCGGCTTGTTTGAGGCCACGGGAGCTTGGGGTAAGGTCGAAACAACTACGGCTACCACCGCCACGCAACGCAATCTCGATGACATTGCCATGCGCCGTGCTCAGCTTGGTGCGCGCATGAAAGCATTCTATCGCACCGAAGTCACAGGTATTGTCGAAATGGCTGGCAATTCGCGCATGAATGGCATTCAGACGCTCAAAGCTCGTACCGAAATTTCTGAGAATACAGGAGTTACGATTGGTAAATTCCGGCCACTGAGCACGCAAGAAAACGGCACGCCTGATGGCGAGTTGTTGACTAATGAGCGTTCTCTCATGTCAAACATGATCGCGCCCGCTGATTCTCTTGGCGTAATGTTGGACGCAATAAACAAAGACTGGACCTATCAGCTCGGATGGTTTTCTGGCGATTACAGCGACATGATTCCTAACGTCAAAGACAACGGTTTCATCAACGCAGGCATGGCCTATGAGACTATTGGCAAGACTGAAACGGGAGTGCCTTTGCGGAGTCGTTGGTATCTCAATCTATTGCACAATCTCGACAAAGATGGCAGCGAAGTTTTGCCGCGTCATCCACACGGTTCCTCGGCCTACTATGATGACATTGTTTCTACTGGTTTCGCCATTCAACAAGATCGCTTCGGCCTGCAAGGTGACTTCACCATTGCCCGCGGCGATAAAAATGCCTGGGGTTTCACTCTCACTCCGAGTTATTGGATTATGCCGAACACCATTCAATTGGTCGGTCGCTACCACTACGCCGATACGGATCAAATCAACGCGCTTAGTGGCGGCTACGGCACTTCCACCGATCCGTTTTTCTCTGGAAACGAAAGCGTCATCAATGGTGATGAGTATCATTCCTTCTACTTCGGCGCCAATGTTCATCTTTACGAAAATCGCATGATCCTCAGCAACGGTATCGAATACTCGATCTTCAAAGATGAGCTCGATAGCGGTGACGAAACCAAGAGTCTGCTCTGGCAAAGCGGCGCACGCTTAAGTTTCTAACAACTCGTTAGGTGATGGATCTTTTCCTCATCGATGCCATCGGTCCATTTTTTCGTGGGCTAAAAAAGAAACGCATCAACTGGTCTAAGATCCCGTTCACTCATCTGAGCACATCGGCAGAATCATGGCAGTGCATTCAGGAGGAAATGCACCGCTTCTGTCAGCAAGTCGCCGCACTTGGTTACAACGCGGTGACGCTCGATGACGTCAGTCATGTGTTTCCTCATCCCTTGCACGAGCCGGAGATTGCGGAAAAAATTTCCTTTTGGCGCGGACAATTTCGCGAGCTATTTGCCATCATCCGTTCGCATGGATTGGCTGTCTATCTCACCGTTGATGCGGTGCCAATGACTGTGGCCATTGCTCACGAACTCGCGGGCGATGATGATGCAACGGAAACGTATTTTTGTCGGATGATCGAATCGACCCTAAGTGATTTTCCCGACCTTGCGGGCATTGTATTGCGCATCGGCGAGAGCGATGGCAAGGATGTGCGCGATCCATTGCGTTCACACTTGCATGTGAAAAGTGCCGCGCAGGCGAATCAACTGTTGCTGCGCTTGTTGCCGATTTTCGAACGGGAAAATCGCACGCTTATTTTCCGCACATGGACTGTAGGCGCTCACGGCATCGGTGATCTTATTTGGCACCGCGATACTCTGGAGCGCACCTTGCGCGATGTCGATAGTCCTCATTTGATTGTTAGCATGAAACATGGCGAGAGTGATTTCTTTCGCTACCTTCCGCTCAATCAAGCATTTTTCCGCATCAAGCAAAGGAAGTTGTTAGAGCTGCAAGCGCGTCGTGAATACGAAGGGGCAGGGGAGTATCCATCGTTCATTGCCGCGGACTGCGCGCGATTTCGTGATGAGTTAGAAGGCGTGGAAAACATGGCGGGCATTTCCGTTTGGTGTCAGACAGGAGGCTGGCATCGCTTCCGACGTCGCGCGTTTTTGGAGGATGATCAGCGTGACCAATGGATCCGACTCAACGTCCAGTTTGCGATTCGTATGTTTCGTGATCAATGGTCGGTGGATCAGTGTCTCACCGAAATGTGGGGAGAATCCCTGTTGCCTGTAGCGAGGGAGTTTTTGCATCTCACTGATGAGGCGATCATGCACGTGCTCTATATCGAGAACGTAGCGCAGCAAAAGCGCTTCTTCCGTCGAGTGCGCATTCCACCCTTGATCCATAGCTACTGGGACTCGCTCTACATTCATCCGCTGATGCGCACATTGCTGCGCGAGTGGGTCAGTGACCACGCCGTGGCAATGCAGCAATCCGCACGATGTCTCTCCCAGTTCCCGCGATTGTTAGCATTGGGTCGGCAGTTGCAACTGTGCGGTGATGATCTCGATCACATGCACGATTTGTTTGCTCTGATGAATCTGGCGCGTCAATACTACCTCGCCGATGATCCAACGCCATCACGAGAAGCCATCGTTGATGCTAAAAAGCTCTACAAAATGCGCTGGCCGAAAACCCAGCGAGATCGCTATCGGATCAAAACGCAGTTCACGGCTACCGCTCCTTCCAGCAGAGCTTTTGCCTTGGCATGTCGCCTTTTTCTCCGTCAACAGCGTGGCTATCGTTGGATCGATCATCTCTTCATCCTTCACCCGCTTGCCTTGTTCTACCGCCTGTTGCGCAGCAAACACTCATCCCTCTTTCCCAAAGCCATGAACAAATTGGCGATGGGGGTGGACACGCTTTTTCGCTAGATCAATCGGCAGATGCGGACTGAAGTCCGCGCTCCATTAGGCGGATTTTTTGAGGCCGATGGCGACGCAGAGGAGAGTCCAGAGGGCTGCTAGGCCTGCGACCCAGACTGGCACGCCGAGACGTTGGCTGAGGGTGAGTTTGATGGGGGCGGCACTAGGGGCTGCTCCGTCACTCTCAGTGGCTGAGGCGGGTTTTTCCTTCGTGGGTGGCGGGATGAGGTCGGCTTGCGAGAGCATTGGTTTGCCGGCCTCGGAGCGTAAGGCTGCGACTTGGGCGGGGCTGACGGCGGAGGCTTTGTTGCCGAAGTTGTTGCGGATGTAGGTCAGCACAGCGGCGATTTGCTCATCGGTCTGGAATGCTTGAGGGGGCATCATCAGGTTATACTCAGTGCCTTTGACAGTGAGGGGGCCTTGTATGCCGCGCAGTTGGATGCGAATGAGGTTTTCGACTGGTCCAGTGACCCATTCGGCACCAGCCAGTGGGGGGCCGATGCCAGGGGCACCAGCGCCATCTGGCCCGTGGCAGGCTTGGCAGAGCGCGTATTGGGTTTTGCCTAGGGCGAGCTGTTCGGCCGTGGGCTCGGCTGCTGTGTCGGCAGCGGCGGCTTCGCCTTCCGCAGAAGCAGTGCTGTCAGCAGAAGGGCTGGAGCTGCTGGTGGCATGGACGAGGGCGGTCTCGGTTTTTTTGGTGGTGGGGTTCAGTTGGGATACGCTGATGGTTTCGATTTTTTTGGTCGATTTTTTCGCAGCGGCAGGTTTGGTCAAGGTTTTGAGCCAGGCGACGAGGTCGCGAGCTTCTTGGGGCTTGAGCAGGCCGGTCATGGGCGGCATCGCGGAGATCGGAGGAGACATTTCTTTGATGTCGGTGCGCTTGACGCGGGAGATGGTCTCACCGACGTCGATATCGATGTGATCGGGGGTCTCGGCCAGCATGATGCCACCGATGGATTTGTCATTCTTGAGGGTGACGGAGACGATCCCGAAGCCGGGGGCGACTTTGGCTCCGGGGTTGATCATGGCTTCGAGTAGGTAGCGATTGTCATGGAGCTTGCCGAGGCCGGCGAGGTTTGGCCCGGCTTCGCCACCAGCTTCATGACCATCGCCCGCACGGTGGCAGCGCATGCATTCGGCGGGGTGGGAGAGGTAGATTTGTTCGCCGCGTTTGGCGTTTCCTCCTTCGAGTGCGATGGCCCAAGCCGCAACTGGATCATCGGCTGGAAGAGATTTTTCCCATGTGCTCAGCGCGGCTTTGACGGAGGCTTCCGGGCGGGTCTTGGCTGCATCGAGTAGCTCGATGGCGAAGGGCGCGATGCCTTTTTGTTGAGTGAGTTTGCTGAGGCCGGTGGTGATCAGTGCAGCAGCATCATCGCCAGGGATTTTGGCGAGTAGGCTCCAGGCACCTTGGGTGAGGGCGACGTCGGGTGCAGTGATGGCTTTGCTGAGGGCGGGAAGGGCGGCGGCGGGATTGCGGCTAGCGATGGCGCGCAGGGCGGCGAGGGCGAGAGTGGCGTCTTTGTCGGTGGCCCACTGGGCGAGCATGGCATCGGCATCAGCGGGTTTCGCGTTGGCGTAGAGTTCTACCGCTTTGGCGCGGGCATCACCGGAGAGTTTGGTGTTTTCCACGAGGAGCTGGAGGTCGGCAGGGGCGAGTCCATCGAGGGTGAGTTGGTATTTTTCGACGAGACTGAGTGCTTGAGCCAGAGTTGAGCCACCAGCGCGGATGAGGCTGGGGAGTCCTTCGCTGAGGATGGGTTTGATTTCCTCGGCCTTGCGCTCGGGCAGAGGGGCCCAGAAGCCGATGGATTGATCGACGGGAAAGGGTTTAGGCCAGAGTGCGAGGAGGCGGATGGCTTCTTCGCGGACGGGATCGGTAAGGTTGGTGTCAGCGGCGGCGGCGAGCAGGCGCTTGGCATTGGTTGGGCCGCCGATGCGGAAGGCGCTGTGGAGGAGGCGACGCCACATCATTTCGCTGCGCTTGACGCCATCGCGCTGATCGAGCAGGGCGGCGACGTGAGGGCGGGATTTTTCGAGCATGAGGTCGTGGATGGCACGGATGGCTTCATCGGAAACGCGGGAGTCTTCGTCTTCTACGTAATCGGCGAGGAGCTCGCTTTTGAGTCGGCGCAGGGCGACGACGGTAGCAAGACGGACGGAGGCATTGGGATGATTGTTTAGCGCGAGGAAGCCATCTTCGTTCATGGTTTCTGCTAGGGCGTAGGCACCAGCATGACGGAGGAAGGGATCTTTGTCGGCATTTTGCTCGATCATGTCCATGAGGAGTGAGGGCATGATGAGAAGCTTGGCGCGGGCTACGACGATGGCGGCGTAGAAGCGAACACGGGGTGAATCATCGGCAAGGCGGTGGCTGATGGTATCATTGATCAGTTCGGTAGTGGGAACGTCCGCGAGGCATTTGAGTGCTTGGACGCGGATCTCGGCATCGGCATCTTTGAGCAGATCAGTGAGCAATTTGACAGCGATTTTGATCTGTGTGGTATCGGGAATGTTGGCAAATCCGTCGGCCGAGGGACGAGCGGCGATGCCACGGCGGGCGACGATGCCAACGCCCCAGATGGAATGTAGGCGTTCAAGTGGGTTTTTCGATTGGAGGCCTTGTTGGAGGAGGGTAAATCCTGCGGCGCTGCGGGTGAGCTCGATCTGGGCGCGGAGGCGAACGCGCATGTCGGGATGTTCAAGAAGCGCTTGCAGCTCAGCGGTGCTGAGCTTGTCGAAGCCAGCGGCGTGCAATTTTGCCGATTGTGCTGCTTCTGCGGCTTTGTATGTGTTTTTTCCGGCATCGAGGGAGTAAATGCGACCGTCCTCGTGGGAGGTCCAGCCACCCATGTAGTCGGCGACGACGAGCTTGCCGTCGTAAGAATACTCGACGTCAGTCGCGGCGACGCCCCAATTGAACTCACGGGAGTCGACCAACTTCATGCCAGCGCCTTCAGGAGCGACCGAAAACGAGTAAATGCCCGAACCAGCAGAGGCACCGCGGTAATCGCAGATGAGGAAACGTCCGACCTCGGATTCGAGGAACCCAGCACCTGGGTGGTAGGTGAGGCCGGAGGGTCCGCTGGTGAGATTAGCCATGGCGGGGACGATGAAGGCGGGCTGTTCGTCATTTTGTGGCTCCCACATGCGCTCGGCCATCCAGCGGTTGATGGGATGGTGATCGAGGCCGATTTGTTTGTAAAAGGTGTGCATCGCTTGGTGTTCCATCTGCCAGCCGCTATCGCCGCCGGGTACGATGTAAACGACGCGTGCTTTGTCGCCTTGGTCCGAGTTATTATCGACGCTGATGGCATTTCCTGCAGCATCGAAGGCGAGTTCTTTCGGGTTGCGCAGACCAGTATGGATGAGCTCAAAGTGTGAGCCATCGGGCTCGAAACGGAAGGCGGCACCTTCGTTCGGGTAATGGTATTTTTTCCCTTCTTTGGTAGTAAAACTGAGCGCGCGGTCACCCACGGTGCCGTAGATCATGCCATCGGGCCCAAGGGCGAAGCCATTGAGGTCGTGTCCGCTGAGCGAAATGCGCACGCCGAAACCGTCTTGGATGACGTTTTTCTGGTCGGCTACGCCATCGCCGTTGTCATCGCGTAGCGCCCAGATTTTGGGGATGCTGGCGAGGTAGATGGTGCCTTCCAGTGCAAAAACTCCAGCGGCGGTGCCATCGAGCACATCGTTGAATCCATCTGCGAAAACTTTGCTAGTTTCAAAAGCTCCATCGCCATCTTTGTCTTGGAGCAAGCGCACGATCTCCGATTTCTCGGTGAGCTTCGCGATCGGCTTTTTCTCTTTCCATTTCTCATGGAGCTTGCGGCGATCTTCGACGGTTTGTGCGGCGAGATCATCGAGATACCAGAAAAGATTGTCGCGGTCATCCTCGACGCCGAAGCGGAAACGATGAGTCTCGGAGAGGTAGATGTTGCCCTTTTCATCGAAACAGAGCGCCGTGGGCGAAGTGACTTTCTGGTTCTTGTGATCCGCGATGATCGTAGCGGTAACTCCTTCGGGAATAGTCACGCCAGGGAGAACATCGGTGGCGACGAGACCCGAGGTGTAGGGCTTATTGCCCTTGGTGACGGGCGGGAATTTTTGGTTGGCGTAGTCGGTGAAAATGAAATGGTCCGCCGCGATCATACCCCAGCCGCCTGTTTCGGTATCGATGATGCGTATTTTGGCTTTTTTGCCCTTCAGGCGAGCCACATCCCAAGTGACCGATTCACAGCGGAGAGAGTTTTTTCCCGTAGCTTCCATCTGGATCTTGCCATCGATCAGCAACTGCACGGCGGTTTTGCCGGGATGATTGCCACCGGCAACAAGGAATACGATGTAGGGCTCTTGGATGGTAAATTCTGCCGAGGTCAACGAACCGAGTGCGGCATCGCCTTGATGTGCCGAGCAAGCTAATCCCTCGCCTGAGTAAGCAGTCAACTCGCCCGTAAGCCCCGTGGTGATGCCGGGGATCGGTGCTTTTCCAAAGGCCGTACCTTCTTCGACCCAAGAGCCAAAGCCGTCGCCCTCGAATGCTTCAAAAACTTTTGTCGCCGCGTGAAGCGGCACGATGCCGAGAGAAGAAAGGGTGATCAGCGAGCGCAACGTGTGTTTCATAATCGGATGAGAAAGTAGGCCAAGAAAACGTGCTGGCAAGGGCAGATTCTTTCATGTCAGGGAAAAATATTGTTGTTGATACGCTAGGGCACGCAGATCCATGCGTCCGCGTGGTTTTTTCTTTTCACTGAGAGAATTTCCACTCATCGTGCCGCGCACAACATGACGACCGTTTTGGAATGCATCGATGCCGGCACACGCTACTTAGAAAAGCGCGGCGTGGAAGATGCCCGGCGCAATATGCAGATGCTGGTAGCGCATCGCTTGCAATGCACGCGCATGCAGTTGTATTTGCGCTTTGATGAACCACTCGAAGAGTCAACGCTCGCACCCTTGCGCGAGGATTTGAAAAAACGCGGGGAACGCATTCCCTTGCAGCACATTCTCGGCATCGTTAGCTTTCATCAACACGATTTCAAAACCGATGCCCGCGCGTTGATTCCTCGCCCCGAGACCGAAGAGCTCGTCGAGTTGTTGATCAAAAAAATCTCGCCCGCCCCGCAACGAGTGCTGGATCTGGCCTGTGGCTCGGGAGTGATCGGCCTCAGTCTCGCCGCACAGTGGCCTGATGCGCAAGTGACCCTCGCCGATGTCAGTGCCGAGGCTCTCGCTCTCGCTCAGGAAAATGCCGCCATGCTCGGACTGGAGCGCGTTTCTTTCATCGAGAGCGATTTGTTTTCGAAATTGCATGGCTCCTTCGATCTGATCGTCACGAACTTACCGTACGTGCCCGAACGCGATCGCGCGACCTTGTCGCCTGAGGTGATGCACGATCCTGCGCTGGCGTTGTTTTCTGGCGAAGATGGGCTTGATCTGATCCGCCGCTTTGCGAGTGAGGTCGGTGCTTTTCTTGCTCCCGGAGGCATGATTGCGATGGAAATCGGCCATGATCAAGGCGATGAGTCTGCCGCGTTGCTCTCCCAGTACGGACTCAGCGAGGTGATCGTGGAGAAAGACATTTCCGGCATCGCACGTTTTCCCCTTGCTAAATCCTTATAATCACCAAACGCTACGGGTCAGGACCAATCCTAAATTTTTTTCCCCACACTCACACTCGATATGGACAAACTAAACGTACACGGCGGATCCGTTCTGCGTGGCAGCATCAATATTTCTGGATCAAAAAATGCATCCTTACCGATCCTCGCCGCATCTTTGCTCGCGGATCAAGAAGTCATCATTCGCCGCGTGCCTGATGTTTCTGATACCAACTACATGGTGCAAATCATTAGCGCCCTCGGTGGTGAAATCGAGCGCAGCTCCGGCACCGTGCGCATTCTCAACAAATCCATCGTCGACACGGCTCCGTATGATCTCGTTCGCCGCATGCGCGCTTCGATCTGCGTGATGGGCCCGCTACTCGCTCGCACGGGCCGTGCCGTGGTTTCTCTGCCAGGTGGCTGCATCATCGGCGACCGTCCGGTAGATCTTCACTTGCGCGGACTGGAAGCACTCGGTGCGACGACAGAGTTCGAGGGCGGAAATATCATCATCACGGCACCGAAGGGCGGTCTTCGTGGTGCTGAAGTCAACTTGCGCGGCACTCATGGTCCGACCGTTCTCGGCACCGACAACGTCATGATGGCCGCGGTTTTTGCCGAAGGCACCACCGTGATCGAATCCGCTGCCGCAGAACCCGAGGTTGAGGATCTTGCAAATTTTCTCAACGCTCTTGGCGCGAAAATCCAAGGTGCAGGCACTCGTCGCATCACGATCCAAGGGGTTACCTCACTCGGTACTACGGAGCACACCGTCATCCCCGACCGCATCGAGGCAGGCACCTTTATGGCTGCCGCGGTTATTGCTGGTGAAGGCGTTATCCTCAATCGCGTCTGCCGCGAGCATATGACAGCCATTACCAAAATCTTCGAAGAATGTGGCCACAAAGTCGTTTACAACGCCGCAGGCGATAGCATGACGATCCATCGCGGTGAAAATCCCGTCGGTGCGGAAATCATCACCGCCCCCTATCCTGGTTACCCGACCGATATGCAGGCGCAAATGACCGCCGTCTTCGCAACCACGCCCGGCATTTCCGTTGTCAAAGATACCATCTTCCCGCAGCGCTTCATGCACTGTGCTGAAATGAAACGCATGGGCGCCGACATCAACGTCGACAATGGCACCGCGATCATCAAAGGTGTGAAGCAACTCTCTGCCGCGCCTGTGATGGCGAGCGATTTGCGCGCCTCTGCGGCTCTGGTGCTTGCAGGTCTCACCGCCAAAGGCACCACCACCATTTCCCGCCTCTATCACATTGATCGCGGCTACGAGCACATCGATGAAAAACTTCTCCAACTCAACGCCAACGTCGAGCGCGTGAAGGAGTAGGATTTGATGGGGATTCCCCAATATCGAACTACTCATGAGTGCTACACCTTACAATATTTGGCAAGTCCCAGCATACATTCCGTTTA
Source organism: Verrucomicrobiia bacterium (assembly GCA_947460915.1). Classification (GTDB taxonomy): domain Bacteria; phylum Verrucomicrobiota; class Verrucomicrobiia; order Verrucomicrobiales; family Akkermansiaceae; genus UBA956. Next base: position 697 of record CANHKJ010000015.1, on the reverse strand, counting down.
TACATCCGACTCTTACCGATGAAGCAATCGCGGAAGCGGAAAGGAAAATTGGCTTTCCGTTACCCAGTTCTTATATAGAAATGTTGAAAGTGCAGAACGGAGGTAACATACGCTACACATTAGAGGATTATTATCATAGGCAAATTTACGGAATCGGTTCTGGTGATTATTCGATCACCAGCCATACCATGTGGGATGAAATCAGGGGCGAGGTCTCAATCGATGTAGACCGCTTAATTCCTTTTGACGGCGATGGTTTGTATTGGAATCTGTGCCTCGACTACCGCGAAAACAGTTTAGTTCCAGCAGTGTGTGACTACAACATGGTAGATGGCTATGTTGATGAGATTGCATCTTCGTTCGACGAATATATAAGAATGTTAATTCTTGCTGAGGAATTTAATTTCTACATTCCAAAAGTCGAAAACCTCGAGCATTTGCTGCACTTGCTTAGCGCAAGTTTGTTTCTTGATTTTCGTGCATGCCCCCAACACATTTTTGGATATTCATCGCATATGGCATACAAAAAGAGGAAACTTTGTGAAACTATCAAGATTGAACCCAATTTGATTCCTAGGGGCTTTATTGATCAAGGTAACCAAAATTTTGAAGTATTGAAAAATGCATTGCCAGGTGTAACGTCGCTTGTAAACGAGATCCCTGAATCAAGCTACCTGTTGACAGTCACGCCTGGCCT
>CANHKJ010000014.1 GCA_947460915.1 Verrucomicrobiia bacterium | reverse complement strand
CGCCCCTGCATGTGGCGGGTAGAGATGTAGGAAGATGGCACACTGGTTCCTGCTAGGATGTCGTGAAATTGCGTGAACGCCAAGTCCTTCCATGCTTCATTGATTCGCGCAATCGATGTCGCCTTACTCGTTTCATCGGTGCTGAAGCGATGCGCCAAATCTTCAGCTTGCTCTAACAAGCGTTCGCCACGATGTTGCACTTGTTTGATGTCATGCATCACGCTGTAGCAACCAGGAAAGGTTTTTTGCAGCTCGTAGTCCACAACGGGCATGATGTCGCGGTGCTTTTCCGCTTCGGCAAAAAACTCGTCAACGGTGCTGAATCGAAGTTCAATGTCGTCAAATGCTTGTCGATGTTCCAAGAGCCATTCGATCGTTGCTTTCGTCGGTCCGCCACCGTGGTTGCCCAAGCCATAAAACATCATCGTGTGGCCAAATGCTGGATCGGCAGCTTTTACGGAAAGGTCGATCTGTCCGTGAAGATCGTCAGCGCGTGTCACGTAGCAGGGCGCGATGCGGTAGCCAATCACTTCTGCACCACCGGTTCCAAGCCACCGGAATGTTTGCGCAGGCAGACTCACTTGATTTTCGTTAGGTCGATGGAATACATAGCCGCTGTATCCAAATTCATGCAGCAAATCCGGTAGAGTTGCGGGGTGTCCAAAGGTGTCAACGTTGTAACCGATTTTAGGACTGGTGCCGAACTTATCCAAAAAATACCGTTGGCCGAGTTCGATTTGTTTGCGCCATCCGGCAGCTGTTGGCAAGTTGGCATCGGGCTGGATCCACTGACCGCCCGCAATCGACCAGCGACCTGTGGCGATGAGAGCACGCACCTCTTGAAAAAGCCCTGGATCGAGATCTTCGACCCATTGATAAAGCCAAGCTTCACCACGAGTGTAACGAAACTCGGGATATTCATGGCAACGATCCACGGCTGAGCGGAAAGTGGCCAGGGCCTCGTCGACTCCGGCTTGCCAGTTCCAGAGCCAGATGGGGTCAAGATGTGCGTTGGCGATGAGATGAACGACTTTCTTAGACATGAGTAAGGTTGTGGGGAATTAAGAATTTTTAAGGATGATGTGTTGCCTCGCGTGCGCGACAAAGACAAAAAGACACAAAGTTACAAATGAGTAAACGATAAACCAAAAATAATTCATTTTTATTGGAGCTCGTGATTTGGCTTATTTGTTGATATCGATGATTTTTTTGTCTGAAAAAATTCATGCTTTTCTGAAAAAAATTCTTGCTTAGGCTATTTTTTTGGTTAAACGTTCTCTCAGTTGAAGCGTTGCTTGACGAGCATCGAGTAGTTGTGAGCTTTTTTACTGCCTAACGACACGGTGAAATCGTTCGCATCATTGTTTCAACCTTACAACCCTAATTGCCATGTCTGGCTTAACCCGACATGATTTCTACAGCCTGAGCCAACCATTCCGATTCTTATCCGATTCGCCCTAACAACAATTGCTATGAAACCCAAATTCATGCCTTCCTTGATGTCACATGCAACATCTGTCGTTTTGTGTTCTATTCTTGCAAGCATTTCGCAAGCAGTCACACTGACTTGGGACGCTGCAGGTGGTGATGGAGTTACCATCACTGCTGGTAGTGGGAACTGGAACACTACGGCGGGAAATGCCGTCTGGAACAATGCGGGCAGCAATGAGATTTGGTCGCAGACCGCGATCAGTGACGCTAGCAACGTCGCTGTGTTTGGTGGAGCGGACGGCACGGCGAATCAATACGTGGTGACTATTGCCGATGGAGCCACGATAGCTGCGGAGTCGCTGACATTTAACAACAGTGGTTATCTCATCACGGGAGGGAATTTAGCTTTGAGGCCAACGACGACGGCCAATGGGGGCATCACCGTGGCTGCTAACAAGTCAGCTACGATCAATTCCGCCATTGTTTATGCTAATAACGCGGTCGTTACGAATACGATTAATGGCGGAGCCACGTTGAACCTCGGTGGTGGGGCGGCCAACTCACAATACACCTTCAACGGTGCTGGCATTGTCAATATTACAGGCGGCACTTATGAGGCCAACACTGGTGCCATCAACGTCGGTAATTTTAACGTTACAGGAGGAACTTACAACCTCACGCCTGGAACAACAAATGGCTACACATTCGGTAACGCTGTAGGTCGCAATGTCAACGTTAGTGTCTCTGGAACGGGTTCATTGACTCTCAACAACACGTCCAATAATACCACCGCCACTGCTCCTTTTATCGCGGTTGGCAATAACACAGGGAACACGTCTTTCACGACCTCCTTGACAGTTCAGTCCGGCGGCACTGTGACAGTGGGCACACAAGCTAGCCGCGCTGGTGAAATTCGTATCTCAAACAGCGGTAATGCCAATGGTCTGCTTGATGTAAAGGGGGGGGCTGTCAACGTCGGAACCGGAAACACCGCCAATCAGATCTATCTTTTCAAAAATGGCGCTACGGCAGGCTACAACGCAAGTATGACTCAGTCTGGCGGCACGGTGAAAGTGAATGGCATTCAGTTTGGCGGAGCTTCCGGAACCTACGAAAGCGGTTCTTCAGCGAACCTGACCCTAACTGGCGGCTCGCTCTACATCGGCTCTGCAGGCATCACGCGTGGTTCTGGTGCCAGTGCGCTACCGACAAGCATCAAGCTCGAAGGCGGCACCCTTGGCGCTGATCAAAATTGGAGTTCTTCACTTGATATGCAGTTGGGAACTTCCGGTGGTGTCGTCAATGTTCGAACTCAGGATGCTGGTAGTAATAGTCGTAACATCACGCTCTCAGGTATCCTCTCGAATATTTCCGGAGTGAGTGGCAGCCTGCTCAAATCAGGATCTGGAACATTGACCTTGAGTGGTGCAAATACATTCAATGGTGGACTGAACATTCAAAGCGGCACAGTGAATGCGACGACTAGCAATTCCGCTCTTGGTACAGGCACGGTTACCATGGGCGGTGCCGGATCAAATGGAGCGACCCTTACGGCAGGAAGATCACATTCTAACAATTTCGCGATCAATGCGCCCGATAGCGGTTCTTTGGTTATTGGTGCCAACGGTGCAGGTTCAGGCTATACGCTTTCAGGAGGAATTTCATTGAACGGCAATCTAACAATTCGGACCTTTAACAATACGATTGATGCAGATATCAAAGCGTCTGCAGGAATCACCGGCGGTATTAGCGGAACAGGGAATGTCTTGCTCAATAATCTTGGTTTAGCTGCGAATACAATTACCATTACCGTGAATGCGATCAATCATAATGGCAGCCTAACCCTTCAAGGCACTGCGACGGGCGATACCACCATTGGTGCGATCATCGGCACAAATATTACAAGCGTGAATCAAAACAGCTCGACATCGCGACTGGTTTTGTCGGGTTCCAACACCTACTCAGGAGCCACCAATGTGAATGCAGGAACCCTGGTGGTGAATGGTTCCATCGCAAACAGTTCGCTCACGACCGTGAGTTCTACTGCCACTCTAGGTGGTTCGGGAACGATTGGCAATCTCACCGTTCTCGATGGAGGATATCTTGCTCCTGGAAATTCGCCAGGCACTCTGAATACAGGGACGTTGAGTTTGTCCAGCATTAGCATGTTGAGCTTTGAATTGAATCCCCTCAACAACAGTGTGGGCAGCAATATCAACGATTTGATCAACGTTACCGGAGATTTGACTCTGGATGGAATTCTGAACGTTGTGCCTACGAGTGGAGATTTTTTACAGGCGACATTGGGGGCGGCATGGCGTCTGTTCAATTACTCTGGCGCGTTAACCAATAATATTGTAACGCTCGGTTCGGTGCCTGCTCTGTCAGGTGGTTTAAACTGGGAAGTTCGAACATCGACTCCGGGGCAAGTCAATTTGGTCGTCATCCCTGAACCCGGCTCATCAGTCCTGGCTGGGTTGAGTTTGTCGTTCTTGATGATGCGTCGTAAACGTACCCCGTAAGACTTGATTATTAGTAATTCATTTTTTTAACACTCTGACATCTCTCTTTAATTCAACAATAATATGAAAATTCGATTATCATATCAAAAATCAGCATCTATTTTCTTTTCGATTTTTGCCAGTCTGCTGTCAACGGAATCTCGAGCAGCCGCATTGACTTGGGACTTCGTTGGAGGTGATGGTGCCGCCATTACCGCTGGAAATGGCAATTGGAATACCACTGCGGCAAATACTGTTTGGAACAACTCGGGGGCGAATGTCATATGGAGTCAAACTTCTACTACCGATGGTAGCAACAGTGCCATTTTTGCAGGCTCGGATGGCACTGTTGACCAGTATGTTATCACTCTCGGTGCGCAAATGGCTGCAGAGTCAATCACCTTCAACAGCAGTGGATACAGGATCAGTGGCAGCACACTTGCTCTGATCGTCTCTCCAACCACACCTATATCGAACGGAGCGATTACAGTTGCCGCAGCTAAAACTGCCACGATCAATTCAATTCTTCGATATGCGCACAATACCGCCGCAAGTGTCAGCGTGGGATCAGGTGGCACTCTCAATCTCAGTGGTGGCACCACTGCGTCTAATAATCCACAGTTTGCTTTCACCGGTGTGGGAGCTGTCAACATGATAGCGGGGACTTATGGCTCCAACATCGGTAGCATTGGCACCTCTAGCTTCAATCAGACCGGCGGCACCTATAATATTACTCCTGGAAATGGTACTGGTTTCAACATCAATAGTGCCACCCAAAATGTAGCCTACAACCTTTCCTCCGGCACCCTGACTGTTAACGGAAATGCCACAGTTGTGAACGGCGTCAGCAACGCCCACTTTGGCATCGGAAACGGAACCAGCACATTTACATCCTCTCTGAATGTGAGTGGTACCGGCATCATGAATGTTGGCACCACTGCTGGCACTTACGGCGAGATTCGCATCGGAAATGCTACAGCATCCAACGGCACGTTCAATGTGTCGGGTGGTACGGTCACTGTTGGAACAGGCGCAACCGGCAATAAGATTTACTTTTTCAAGAACGGATCAAGTGCTGGTTACACCGCCAGCATGACTCAGGCCGCCGGCACAGTGACGACCAACGGTATCCAGTTCGGCAGCCTCACAGGCACTTACGATGCCACTTCAGCGGCGAACTTAACTCTCAGCGGCGGCAGCCTCTACGTCGGCGATCGAGGTATCATCCGCGGCGACGGCACTGCAGTTGAGTCCCTTCCGGTCACCATCAAGCTACAAGGCGGCACGCTCGGCGCCTCGGCATCATGGTCGTCTTCGATAGACATGAAACTCGGCACCGCCACCATCCAAGCAGCAAACAGTGCTGGCACGGCGCAGACCATCACGCTCTCAGGCATTCTCTCCGACGATGGTGGCACTGGAACCGTCACTAAGACCGGTGCCGGCACGCTTACGCTTTCCGGTACTAGCGACAACACCTTCACTGGCGCGACCACGGTCAGCGCCGGCACACTAAACCTCGGCAAAGTGAATGCAGTGAGCAATTCCAGTTCGCTAACCATCGCCAACGGCGCGGGGCTGGCTCTCAGCACTAGCTCAAGCACCGTGCCAAACCTCACCTTTCAGGGAGCAGGCGCGCTGAATTTTAACGTAGCTGATAGTCATGTTCTAACAGTAAGCAATACGGATGGCGTAACGAACAGCGGTGCTGCTGGTTCGATTTCCATAAACATTACCGGCAATGCGCCCGCTAACGGTACATACACTTTGATTAGTTATAGCGGTGCATTGCAAGGAAGTGGCTTCAGTGCCTATACCCTTGGCACCGTGCCATCGGGAAAATCCTACACTCTGCAAAATTCCGCCAATGCTGTGCAGTTGGTTGTAGCAAGCGCATACACATGGACTGGTTTGCAAAGCAGCGAGTGGAGTACGGCAATCATCGCTGGTTCTAAAAACTGGAGTCAAGATGGTAATCAGGCTGATTATGCGAACGGTCTTGCGGTGTTTTTCGATAGCACGGCTACTAACAAAACCGTGGAAATAACGGGAGCTGATGTCACCCCTCAGTCGGTGGTGTTTGATAGCGGTGATTACATTTTACAAGGTACTAACAAAATTGCTGGAGCCGCACCTTTAACAATTGCTACCGATGCCACGCTGAAACTCGGTTCATCGAATGTGCTGCCCGATGGTGTAGGCTCAGGCAACATTACGGTGAATGGCATCCTCGATCTAAATGGAAATTCAGACACGATCAATGCGCTGATTGGTACGGGCTGGGTGGAGAATACCTTAGCCACTACGACCTCCACTTTGTCTGTTGGCGCAGGTGTTGGCGGCAGTTTTTCGGGAAGCCTAAGCAGTTCTATCGGCACGCTGGCTTTGCTCAAAACTGGGCCTACGGACTTTGCATTGAGCGGAAATAATACCTATGATGGTGCTACGACGATCCAACAAAGCCGCTTGTTTATCTCCAATGCTGCGGCATTTTCTCCTAATACAGAGGTTACAGTTCATAACGAAGCCACCTTTGTCTTGAACTCTTCTGGCACTCCAGCATTTAGCCAAAGTATTTTGCTAAATTCTGGTTCCAACCTTTCGATGCGTCGAGCGGCAACACTGAGCAACGTCACCCTGCCTTCTGTAGGAAGTGTCAAATTCAACTTCGATGATGTAACGACGCAAGCTCTTACTCTTGCCAGTAATCTCTCTCTTGGTGGAAACCTAAATGTCCAGATTGGCGGCGGAACGGGAACGCCAGGTGCCGTGACACTAACGGGAATCCTCAGTGGCAGTGGTAGCTTGGTGAAAAGTGGCAATGGCTTGCTTTCTCTTGGTGGCGATAGCTCATTCAATGGGGGTGTCACGATCAAGCACGGCACACTGGAGGCGAAAACTAGTAATAATGCATTGGGCACCGGCGTGCTCACGATGGGAGGTGTTGATTCGACGGGGGCAACTTTCATCACGGGAAGAACAATAGCCAATGCCATCATTGTTAGCGCTCCATCAAGTGGCTCGATTCTGATTGGTGCAAACGGTAACGGTTCAGGATACTCCCTTTCTGGCGGCATTACTTTGAATGGCAACTTGACAATTCAGACATTCAATAACCCAGTGGATCCACTCAATAAAGCAACGGGAGGTATTTCCGGCGGCATCACGGGGGCGGGGAATGTGCTGCTCAACAACAATGGTCTCTCTGCCAATGTTTTCAATATCACAATTGCCTCGGTCAACCACTTGGGAAGTCTTACTCTGCAAGGTACAGCCACAGGGAATACAAATATCGGAGCCGTTATCGGCTCCAACGTTACCGCCATCACTCAGAACAGTGCCACATCTACGATGATACTCAGTGGTGCAAACACCTACGACTGTGATCTAACGGTAAATGTGGGAACGGTTCGCATCTCGAATCAGTCCAACACTGCCAACGATGCTTCTACGGTTAGGATAGCAGACACTGGTGCTACGCTTGATCTTACTTATGCAGGCACGGATACCGTTGGTAAATTGATCATTGGCAGTATTGAGTTAGCGAGTGGTGTTTATGGCAAGGTGGGTTCCACGTCGCCTGTCATCGGCATACCTCAAATTACTGGTGATGGCACTCTAACGGTTGGTAGTAGTGATGTCACTTTTGCTACTTGGATCACGGGCTCATTTGCCAATGGTCAAGTTCCCGCTGGAAAACAGGGCGCAAACGATGACGCCGATGGCGATGGGATCTCCAATCTTCTCGAATTCGCGATTGAAGGTCAGGATCCTACTGTGCCTAATCCCACAGTCGGCAGCAGCACTGGATCGACTCTATCGTTCAACAAACGCCAGAACCCCGCTGTTATGGGTGTTACTTATGCAATCGAGGAATCGACCGACCTCGGTGTGGCTGATGACTGGGATGAGGTAACTGGCCCCAATTACATCAAAACACTAACCACGATTTCTTATTCCTACGACACCAACGTCGCTCCAAGAAACTTCCTTCGTTTGAAGGTCAGTCAATAATCGGCGTTGTTATTCCGGTTCCACTAAAGGCATTTGTCGAAGTAAGGGATTTCTTCGAAACGAAAGGAGGCCGTCGGTCAAAAGGTCGACGGTTTTCTATATCTTTTTTCTGTGATTCATTCCAATTCTCATTCATGCATTTTTCACATTACATTCTCTGCGACATCAATCATGCGGAAATTCCGCCTTTTCTCATAGGCGATCCGTGTATGATCTTTGAGATTGTAACGAAGTCCGAGCATCTATGAATCCTACTCTTCTGAAACGAACCGAATCCAAGCTTGTCAAGTTATCTGCTGACTCGCAAACTACCGGCATGTCGATTCATCAGGGAGGTGCAAAACTCCGAGACATAGCGGAACTTCTCGGTTGCTCGGTAGCTACTGTGTCGAATGCGATCAATGGTCGTGGACGCATGAGCGAGGAGATGCGTCAGCAAATTCTCGGCAAGTGTGCGGAATTGAATTTTGTTCCTAATTCGTCGGGCCGGAGCCTTCGACTCCAGAAGACAGATGCTGTCGGTGTGATTTATGCACCGTCGTTTGCAGAGCTGTTTGGTAACGTTTTCTATGCGCGAATTATGGAGGGTTTGGCGGAAACCTTCGGTGAGGCGGGACTGGATTTGGTTTTGGGTAATCGCCGAGATCCGGATGGCATGCCTTCGATCGTGAGGCAGGGAAAAGTTGACGCATTGGTTGTGTTAGCAGGGGTTTTTACTTCCGTAGAATATGAGGTATTGCGACAATGTCCTGTACCGATTTGTATTGTGGATGGATATGTACGTTCATTCGAAGCCGATTCACTCACCAGTGATGGTTTTGGCGGTGGACAGCAGGTGGCGGAGCATCTTTTTCAGGAGGGGCATCGTCGCGTATTGATGACAGCGTATCGCACACCGCTTTACAATATTGAGCAGCGCATCGCCGGATTTTTTTCTGGCCTCCGAGCATGCGGCATCGATGTTAGCGAGTCAGAGGCCCTGATTCGGGTCGATAACGACCTGGAGGCCGCAGAAGAACTGTTGTCGCGCCTCCACTCGGATCATCCTCCGACGGCAGTTTTTGCGGTCAATGACACGATGGCACTACACTTAATGGACGCTTTGGAACAGGCTGGTTTGCGAGTGCCTGACGACGTCTCTGTGGTTGGATTCGATGATGATCCGGCGGCAGCTCGAGCACGTCCCGCATTGACAACGGTGGGTCTCAAAAAACGAGATATCGGGGCCGTAAGTGCGCGAATGGTTCTCGAACGGCTCTCAGTACCGAACAAGTCCATTGTGCACCAAGTTCAACCGACAAAACTAGTTGTAAGGGATTCCGTTTCCCGTCGGTGATTGATTGTATGGTTTCAACCAGATGAATTGTATTTCGATGAAAAAACGTTTCACCCATTCTAACTTAAGAGTTTTCAAACGTGTTTTGGGTCTTGGTCTTCGCGGAATTTGTGCGATGTTGATCTCATGGTTTTGCGTTTTTTCCGTTGTTAGTTATGCAGCCGAACGACCCAATGTGATTCTGATTTTAACGGATGATCAAAGCCCGAGCAATCCACCGACGCCAGAGTATCGGCAATTGGTTTCACCCCCGGGATTTGGTTTTGGCGGTGACAAGGTTCTTAGCCCCAACGTAAACCGACTTGCCAGTGAGGGTATAGTCATGACTAATGCGAATGTGAGCTGCCCCGTTTGCTCGCCCTCGCGCTACACCACGCTCACCGGTCGCTATGCGACGCGTACCACAGGCGAGGTTTTCAATCGACTTTTCCCCTCCGGCTCGATGGCGCTGCCGGAAAACAATGTCGAGATCGGACGCGGCGAAGTCAATTTGCCCCGCCTCTTGCAAGGTGCCGGCTACACCACGGCCTGGGTTGGCAAGAGTCACATCATTGAGCAGCACATTCTCGAAAAACCTACTCTTTGGGGCAAGGCCGCCGCTCCTGGTTTAAAAGGCTATCCGATGGACAGCGATCCCAAGACGGACGCCAGTACCAATCAGGCGATGCGTGCAAACCAGCAGTGGTGGCGTGAGCGAGTTCGCAAAGAAGGCTTCGACTGGGTGGGCGCGGTCTACCCTGGCAACCTGCTAGAGCTTTTCAACAAGTCCTCCAATGTCCACAACGTTGAGTGGACCACCCGCTCGGTGCTTGATTTCCTAGACACCCGCTCGTCCGATGGTGACAAACCCTTTTTCCTCTACTACGGCACAACCATTCCGCACGGTCCCGATCCATGGGGGAAAACCAAAGACGGTTTCACAAATGGAATCGACGCCGACCCCGGCTACACCGCCGAAGGTTATCGCACCGACCTCGACTACTCGTTCATGCCGTCGCGCGAATCGATCAAGAAGAAAGTTGCCGCGGGCGGATATGATGTAAAACACGCTTGGCTAACCTGGTTCGACCACTCGGTCGGCGCGATCCTGCGCAAGCTCGACGAGCGCGATCTTAGCCGCGACACCCTGGTGATTCTGACCTCCGACCACGGCACTTGGCGCTACGGCAAGACCACCATGTATGACGGCGGTCTCAAGGTGCCGCTCGTGATGCGCTGGCCCGCAGGCATCCGCCCGGGAGCGACCTACCCACACCTCGTGCTCAACACCGACTATGCCGCGACCATCCTTGATCTTGCTAAAGTGAAGGTGCCCGCCGATTACAAGCTCGACGGACTTTCGCTCGCGCCGTTGCTGCGCGGGGAGAATTCCGCGCCGCTACGTGAGGAAACATTTCACGAAATCGGCTACGCTCGCGCGATCAAGACCCCCAAGTGGAAGTACATCGCTGTGCGCTATCCCGAGGACATTCAGCGCCGTATCGATGCGGGCGAGAAATTTCCTGCTTTTGCCGGCGCTCCGTCGAATCCATTTCCCTATTTGGTGGCAAACTCGCATCTCGGTTATCATAGCTCGCGGCACAACCCGAATTATTTTCAATCAGATCAGCTGTACGATCTCGAAAATGATCCTCGTGAAAAAAACAATGTGATCGATCGACATCCAGAAATTGTTGCTGATCTCAAGCAGCGTTTGAAAAAACATCTATCAACTTTTGTCAATCGTCCCTTTGGCGAATTTACGCGCTAACACTCCTATGAATACTATCAGTTACTTCGGCACTATCGACTACATCTTCATGGGACTGTATGTCCTTGTGTTAATTTTCCTTGGATTTTATCTCAAGCGCCTCGCCTCACGTAGTCTTGATAATTACATTTGCGGCGGAAAAAATATCCCTTGGTGGGCGATGGGAATCTCCGGCATGGCAAGTTTTCTTGATCTAGCTGGTACCGCGGTGATTGTTTCCTTTCTTTTTTTGATGGGACCCAAAGGCCTTTTCATTGAGTTCCGCGGTGGAGCCGTGCTCGTGCTTCCCTTCATGATGTTATGGACTGGCAAATGGCATCGTCGCTCCGGCTGTCTTACTGGGGCCGAGTGGAATATCTATCGTTTCGGTGATTGTTGGGGTGGGCGCGCTTCTCAGTTGATGGGGGTCATCGCCACAGTGTTGACGACGATCGGTATGTTGGCCTACTTGATCATTGGAGCAGGAGTTTTTCTCTCCACATTTTTGCCATTCTCACCTGAGTCATGCTCGCTGACATTGTTGGTGATGGCGACACTCTACACCATGATGTCTGGATTTTACGGAGTCATCTTTACTGATCTTTTTCAGGTGGCGATCATTCTCGTTGCGGTGATTTACATTTCCTTCAAGGCTTTTACGGGAGTTGTCGATGCGGAGGAAATTTCTCAGATTGCCATGAAAGTGACGGGAAGTCCTGACTGGACTAACGGCTCTCCCCAGTGGAATGTCCACGTGCCCCAGGGATACGAAGCCTATAAACATTTATTGATTTTTTCTTCTTTTTACCTAGTTCGGACAGTGGTAGCAGGACTGGGAACTGGAGCTGACCCGCGTTACTTCGGAGCAAAAAATGACAGCGAGTGCGGTAAGCTCTCGATGCTGTGGACGGTATTGATGACAGTACGCTGGCCAATGATGATTGGCATTGCCGTGATGGGGCTTTATCTAGTCAATGATCTACTGCCCGAACAATCCAAACTCAAAGATGCCGCGGCCATGATTCATCATGATCATCCTGAGATTACAAAATCCCAGTGGGGAACTTTGGTTTCATCAATTTCCAATACACCGGAGAAACATGCACCTGCGCTGGTCGGCTCACTCAAATCATTGCTGGGTGAAGACAAGTGGATTGAAAAAATGAATTTGCTCAGTTTTGAAGGCACGGTGAATCCGGAGAAAATTCTATCGTCTGTTTTGGCGATGTCAGTTGCCGAGGGAATGCGCGGAGTTCTGGTGATCGCTTTGATTGCCGCGGCTCTATCGACCTTTGGTAGTTGGGTTAATTTGGCGACGGGACAGTTTGTGAACGATTTTTACAAAAAATGGATGCGTCCCAAAGCGGAGACAAGCGAATTGATCTATGCAAGCTGGGGCACTGTGGTGGGGATTGTCGCATGCAGTTTTCTCTTCTCTCTTACGTTAGATAGCATCAATGATATCTGGGGTTGGATGATGATGGGATTTGGTGCCGGTTTCCTCGTGCCCGCTTTTTTGCGCTTGTATTGGTGGCGATTTAACGGAGCGGGCAGCGCCATCGGTACATTGATTGGTATCGTTGCAGCCATTGTTCAACGATGGTTTTGGCCAGAGCTCAATGAAATCTGGCAATTTGTGTTCATCTTGACGATCGGCTTTGTGAGTTCTGTCATCGTGGCGCTTTTGACGGAGCCAACAAACCCTGATGTGTTAGAAAAGATGTATCGTGAAACACGACCTTTTGGCGTATGGGGGCATCTCAAACGGAAGTTGTCATCGGAGGAACGAGAAAATGCATCTCGTGAACATCGTCAGGATTTGATCGCTTTGCCTTTTGCCTTGGTTTGGCAGACCACGCTTTTCTTAGCTCCTATGCTCTTGATCATACATAACTGGACGGGCTTTGCTGTGGCCAGCACGATATGTGTCGGTTGTTTCGCCGCTATATGGTTTTTCTGGTTCCGTCATCAAGCTCAAGAAAATCGCGACAAGTAAATTCATGAAACGAAAAACGATCCTTATCCTAAGCACTTTATCTACGTTTTTTTGTGTCTTGACGCTCAGCAGTTGCCAAAAGTCATCCGAAAAAAAATTGGAAGTCATAGAAACCAGTACGCCGGATCAGTCTGTTTACTCCATCGGCATCATGGATTCGGGTTTGGTTCGTGTTGATTCGTCGACTCTCACTGGCAAGGTTATGTGCGGATATCAAGGATGGTTCCGCGCAGCCCAGGATGGAGAGAATCAGAACTGGAAGCATTACCGTAATCAGACAAGCCTGCAATTCAAGCCCGGTGAGGCCGGTATCGAGTTTTGGCCTGATCTAACGGAATTCAGCGAGCACGAACGTTTCGATACTGAGTTTCGTCACTCCAATGGCAGTGTCGCGCAGGTCTTCAGTTCGGCTGTGCGCGATACGGTCGTTCGCCACTTCAAGTGGATGAGAGAATACGGCATCGATGGCGTTTTTGTACAGCGCTTTGCTACTGAAGTGACATCTCCTGAAGGTGGTCGCGCCGATAACGAAGAAGCCCGCTCCGTTAACCGCGTGCTTCAGAATTGCCGTATTGGAGCTCACCGTCATGGCCGCACTTATGCAGTGATGTATGATCTCACCAGCATGTCTGCTGCGCGAATCGCAGCGGTCAAGGAGGACTGGCGTTTCCTGGTCAAGGAGATGGGTATCCTCAAGGATCCTTCCTATCAGAAACACGCAGGTCGCCCCGTGCTTGCATTGTGGGGCGTGGGCTTCGGCAATCGTGATTACGGTCCAGCCGAAATCGCGTCGCTGATCGATTTTCTCAAGCATGACACCGAGTGCGGCGGACTCACCTTAATGCTTGGGACTCCCACATATTGGCGTGCTGGCGACCGCGATGCAGGACCTTTCGAGGATTGGGAAAAAGTTTATCGCTCAGCCGATATCATATCCCCATGGACAGTTGGACGCTTCGGCGGCATCGCGGAGGCTCAACGCTACGCGTCCGAAATAGCGAAGCCCGATCACGAGTGGTGCGTAGCCAACAAAAAAGAGCACATGCCCGTGGTGTTTCCTGGATTTTCATGGTCGAATTTAAAGAAAGGCACAAAAGAGAATCCCGATTCTTTCATCGACCGTCAGGGTGGGAAATTTCTTTGGTCTCAATACGATGCGGTGGTGCGCGTAGCAGGTGGCAAGATGGTGTATCAGGCGATGTTTGACGAACTCGACGAGGGCACCCATATTTTCAAATCCACCAACCTTCCTCCCGTTGGTGCGAGCAGATTCTTGACCTACGACAATCTTCCCACCGACCACTACCTATGGTTGGTTGGCGAGGCTACACGTCGGGTAAGAGGAGAGGCTCCATTCACGCCAGAACTGCCGAAGCGATGAAGCTAGTTCTCATCATCACGTTGATGGCTTTTTTCAGCCTCCAAGCCAAGGAACGCCCGAACATCGTGATGATTTTTCTCGATGATGCGGCCTACTCGGATTTTCGTCCTTTCGGAAATCCACCTTATGCTACACCTAACGTCGAACGCCTCGCTGCCGAAGGAGTCCGCTACACTCGGTTTCATGTACCGCAAGCCGTATGTTCGGCATCCCGTGCAGCCTTGCTTACCGGTCGCTACCCACATCGTAACCGGGTCGTAAATGCCATCGCTCCCGGCATGCGCGGTCTTTCGCCTGAGCATCCCATCATGGCCGAGACTTTTCACAAGCAAGGCTACGCCACGGCACATTTCGGCAAGTGGCACCTTGGCGATGTGGCTGATACTCGTCCAATGGCGCGCGGCTTTGATCAACATGCGGGTCTACTCGTTTCCAATGACATGTGGCGTCACAACCTCGTGTGGAAAAAAGATCATGGTGATTTACCCCTACCTTATTGGGAAAATGGCGCGATCAAAATTGCGGACATCAGCCCCGATGATCAAAAGCATCTGACCTCGTGGGCAACCGAAAGTGCCACCCGATTCATTCGTTCACAGGCGGGGAAACAACCGTTTTTCCTCTACGTCGCCCACTCGATGCCGCACGTCCCGCTCTATTGTCGTGATGAATTCAAAGGCAAGTCCGGCGCGGGTCTTTATGGCGATGTCATCACGGAAATCGATTGGTCGGTGGGTGAAATCATGACTGCCCTTCGCGAGACCGGTATAGAAAAAGATACCATCGTTCTTCTCACCTCGGACAACGGCCCGTGGGATGAGTTCGGCAATCATGCTGGCAAAACACCGTTTCGCGAGCACAAGGGCACCAGCTTCGAGGGAGGCGTCCGCTCCGCGCTGACTGTTAGATTTCCACGCGAACTCAAGCCTGGCACGGTGAACGATCGCGCCTTCGGCTCCATTGATTTGTATCCAACCCTCGCCTCACTTGCCGGAATCCCTTTGCAGGAAAAGGATACCGATGGGAGAAATGTTTGGCCGCTCATGCGCGGCGATGAAGAGGCGAAGAATCCACATCCTCATTACTTCATCTCGACCGGCTGGGACCTCGAAGCCGTCATGACCGCCGACGGAAAATGGAAACTCCACCTGCCTCACGGCTACCGCGACGTCATCCGCCCCGGCAGCGATGCCGAGCGCGGCGAAACCAAAACCTCCATGATCGAGGAATCACTGTTCAACCTCATTGATGATCCGCTCGAGGAGCGCAATCTCATCACCAAGCATCCCAAAATCGCAAAGGATCTTCGCGAGGCGGGAGCTGCCTACCTGAAGCGATTTCGCTCTGGCAAATAATGTTACCAAACCCAAGAAGTCCGCACATTCACCAAATTGTCATGAATACTAAGAAATTCCTACCGTTCATATGCCCCGGCCCTACGGTATGCCTGCGGATTATTTCGTTCATGACATTTGCTATGTCGCTATGCGCGCTATCCGCTGCGCCCCGTCCGAACTTTCTGATCATCCTGACAGATGACCAGGGGTACAGCGATGTTTCCACCTATGGAGCGAAGGATGTCCGCACGCCACACATTGATCGTATTGCCAAGGAAGGAATGCTTTTCACCACCATGCGGGCCAACTGCACGGTATGCTCTCCCACCCGCGCGGCCTTGCTCACGGGAAAATATGCCGATCGAGTCGGTGTGCCAGGCGTCATCCGCAAGAATCCGCTTGACTCGTGGGGCTACTTTGACCCACGAGTGCCGACACTCGCCAACCTACTCGGCGGCGCAGGTTACCACACCGCAATCATCGGGAAGTGGCATCTCGGGCTGGAATCTCCCAATCTGCCTAACGAGCGCGGATTCGATCACTTCCAGGGATTTCTCGGTGACATGATGGATAGCTACACGATGCACCTGCGTCAGGGTGAAAACTACATGCGGCATGACAAGGAGGTGATCACACCCAAGGGCCACGCCACCGACCTGTTTTCCGACTGGGCCGCGGAGTATCTGCGCGGGCGGGCAAAGGTGCCGGCTGAGCCGTTCTTTCTCTACCTCGCCTACAACGCACCGCATTTCCCGATCGAACCTCCCGCCGACTGGCTCGAAAAAGTTAGAAATCGTCATCCCGGTATGAAGGAAGACCGCGCGAGCAATGTCGCCTTCGTCGAGCATCTAGACGCCAGCATCGGGAGCGTGCTTGCCGCCCTTGATGACTCGGGGCTCGCGCGGAACACCATGGTCGTCTTCACCTCAGACAACGGCGGATCACTACCGCACGCCCAGAACAACGACCCTTGGCGTGGCGGCAAGCAACAGCACTACGATGGAGGTCTCCGCGTCCCGTTCATGGTCCGCTGGCCGGCGGGCATCAAAGCCGGATCGCGCAGTGATTATGCAGGTTTGGTATTCGACCTGTTTCCCACATTCGCCGAACTTGCCAAAGTGCGCCCTGCCGAGGATCTTGACTCACGTTCCCTTCTGCCGATTCTCCAAGGCGGCACCATCACCGCGTCACGCGAATTGTATTTTGTCCGCCGCGATGGCGGCTTCGACTATGGAGGCAAAAGCTATGAAGCTTTGATTCGCGGTGATTGGAAACTACTGCGCAACGATCCCTACAGTCCGCTCGAATTATACAACATCAAGGAAGACCCGCAGGAGACCAACAACCTAGCTGAAAGCCACCATGGGAAATTCCGTGAACTCGCCACCGCCCTGCGCCAGCACATCCAGCGCGGCGGCTCCACGTCATGGCAAGCGCCGGAACGTGAACGAAAATAAGCCTCCCGCCCCTGAATGAACCAAGTCCACAAACATGAAATCACTGCTGAAAGTCCTGTTGATCCTCGCTCCGACCTCTCTCTCGGCCATCACCCCGGTACCTGCGGAAGTACGGCCCGAGCGCATTCCCGGCGGGAAACCCCGCAACGTCGTATTCATCCTGTCCGACGACCATCGCTATGACGCGATGAGCTTCCTCGGCCATCAGTTCGCAAAGACCCCGGTAATGGACTCAATCGCAGCGAACGGCGCTTATATAAAAAACGCACTCGTCACTACTGCCCTCTGTTCGCCCAGCCGAGCCTCAATCTTAACTGGCCTGTACACGTTCCGTCATCGCGTAATCGACAACAACCGCACGATCCCGCCCGGGACGGTGTATTTTCCCCAATATCTCCAGAACGCTGGTTACGCGACCAGCTTCATCGGCAAGTGGCACATGGGAGGTGAAAGCGACCGACCGCAACCCGGCTGGGATCACTGGGTGAGCTTCGCTGGACAAGGTGAATACCTGCCGCCCACGCCCGATTACACACTCAATGTGGATGGGAAACGGGTTAAACAAAAGGGCTACATAACCACTGAACTCACAGACTACGCGATCAATTGGCTCAAGCAACAGAAACCGGCAGAGAAGCCGTTTTTCCTCTATCTATCGCACAAGGCAGTGCATGCCAATTTTACCCCAGAGAAGAAATACGAGGATTGCTTTAAGGCTCTGCCTTTTCAACGTCCTGCTTCAGAGCAGGCAAGCGCTAAAGATCTGCTTAAGCCGCGCTGGCTGCGCGATCAGCGCAATTCATGGCACGGTGTCGATTTCCCCTACCACAGCGAACTCGACATCGAGCGCTACTACAAACGCTACTGTGAAACACTGCGGTCTGTGGATGATAGCATCGGTCGCGTGCTCACCCAAATCAAGGAGATGGGAATCCACGATGAAACATTAGTAATTTACATGGGAGACAACGGCTTCATGTTTGGAGAGCACGGACTCATTGACAAACGCACAGCCCATGAAATGTCGATGCGCGTGCCAATGCTCGTCCACTGCCCCGAGCTTATCAAGCCGGGCACTGTTCTTGAGCAAATGATCGCAAACATCGACATCGGCCCCACGGTGATGGAGGCGATGGGTATAAAAACACCGCAGCACATGGACGGCAAGAGCTTTCTTCCTCTACTCTGTGGCAAGGACATCCCATGGCGAGAGCGCTTCTTGTATGTGTATTACTGGGAAAAAAATTTCCCTCAAACTCCTACCACTTTTGCCATTCGCACGCCCAAGGCCAAATACATCACATACTACGGGCTCTGGGATTTGGATGAATTTTACGATCTCAGTGTCGACCCAGCAGAGTCGCACAACCTCATCAAGGAATCATCGCGCATCAATGAGATCAGTAGCATGGAACAAGAACTCTACAGCATGATGAGCGAACTCGGCGGAATGGAAATACCACTCAACCAACCGAAGGGCGGCATCAATGAAAAACGCTTACGCGGCCGCGGTGGTGAAAAGTCGTCCGATTTTCCTTCGTCGAATGTCGTTGACGCTCCTCTCAACAAGAATGCCAATTGAATGATAGTGTGTCGTTAGACATCACCTGTCCGCAGATTCGTGATGATCCGATCATGATCATAAAAGTTTTCAGCGCGCGTGTTCATGAGCCATCTAACAAACTCCTCGCCGAACACCTGCTTGGTTGCTTTTTATCGAATAGCACCAAGCAAGGGCTTTAAGCGTCCTATGATGTAGCCTTTGTCGTAAGTGTCGTAGGTGGGCACTTATGACGTTTATGACTATGACTTCGCAGTTTTTTTGCTGCGTGTTTTTCACATGCTAGCGGCGTAGGCGTAGTTGGGTCTTGATGTGTTAGAGGTGTTGGATTTGTCTGAGGAACTAGGCACTGCGTTTGGGCTTGTGGTCTTTGGATTTTTTGATCGGGGCGGCTACGAGTCGAGAGCTTGCCTTATTGGGTTTTTCCACCGTCAGGGTCGAGGTATTTGACGGGGGGCGTCTGCTTTGAGATAACTTTCTCGTAGTAATTGTGTGTGGATGATTTGGTAAATTCCGTTTAGGTCGTCACGGTTGAGATCTTCCATCCATTGGCACATAGTGTTGCGGGGAAGGTGGACACTGTGTCGCATGAGGAAGTGTTGTTTTTTGCTGAAGTAGGGCTTGTTACCCTAGTAGCGTTTGGTGACAATCTCGGCGGAGAGGAGAGGGTGAGGAGGCCGAATTCTTTCAGGGATATGTGCAATGGCGCGACGAAGATAGAATCGGCTCGTTCGTCATCGTGCCGTGTGAGCCCCGATCATCCATTCCGGGGTAAAGACTTCCCCATAGTCGGCGACTCGATGTTTGGATTTTACGAGACTTATGCTTTATGACCTAGCGATACGCAACCTTCTCACAGATGCTCAGCGCAAAATGGGAAAGTTTTCCATCATGGGATAATGGCGCCGCATTCGGATGTTGAAATCGGAAGCCACTCTGCCTGATTCTATCGGAATTATGCCAGATCCAGTGACAGAGCACGAGTTCAAATTACCAATCCGCGACAGAGCCCAGATTGCGAACGGATTTCCAACATTTGGCCTTTCAACTAGGCATGACCATGCGAAATAAGCAAAAACCAGAAGCACAACGAAGCCTATGAATGACTATTAACAAACACGCAATACCGGTCCTGATTAAATGGATGCCGGAAGGGGGAAAGTCTACCTGCATAGTAATCACTCTTTGGATACGATGCACAGCGTTATAATGGCGGATCGGTGAGGCGGTGGGTTGATAGTTCTTTTTTCTTTGTGTTCATGTGCATTGGTGCGTTAGTTGTTTTGTATAGGGACGAAAGGCGAATAGCCATTGACCGTCATTTTGTGTGAAATCCGTGTGGAATCGAATGGATTCTGTCGCGGATTTCGGACTGCTGACGGCACTGACATAGTCGTTTCTCATCACTCTCATATCTGCCACATCGGCGAGTTGGATCAAGGTCATTTTCGAAACTTCTGCTTTCGCTATCAGATTCGAGTGTAAGGTCGAGAATATCATTTGTCTGGCACGCCACCATAACCTCATGCAGGCCCATCATCATGGCGAGTTGTTCGCCGTTCATGATAGCCACAGTGACCGCATCTGGTCCTCTTGCTCACCAATGAAATGACTTTTTACAGCGCTGCGCGGAGGCGTTTTCTCTCAAGGTTGCTGAGTTGAATCGGCTCCGTGGCACCCTGCAGATGGAGTTCCCATGTGAGGAGATTTTTTTTCACAATCTTGGAAACGGATTGCGTGTTCAGGAGTAGGCTGCGACTGACTTTGATAAAGAGACCTGTGGGCAATTGGCTCTCCCAGCGGGAGAGCGTCTGTTTCATCATGAGATTATTACCTTCATTCAGGAGAATCCGTGTGTAGTCGCCATGAGCCTCAATGGCGGTGATTTCCCTTACTTTCACCATCATGAAAAGAGATTTATCCCGAAGTAATACGAGGTCCTCTTCAGCAAGACGTTCCTCTGTTTTGGCGACCGGATGAGGAACGCCTGTTTCAGGAATCGGCGACTTGGACAGGCGGAGTATCGTCTTGGCGAGCCTTGCTGGGCTGACAGGCTTGGTGAGATAGTCTAAAGCATTGGCCTCGAAGGCCTTGATTGCATACTCGTCGTAGGCTGTGACAAATACAACCGCCGGCTTAGGGATGAGATTCTCAAGTTTCGGGAGGAGGGCGAAGCCGTTCTTTTTTGGCATCTGGATATCGAGAAAAATCATATCCGGCTTGAGAGCTTGCACGAGATCGTTTGCCGAGGTGACATCTTCCGCCTCACCTACGATCTCGAGCTCGGGGTGGGATTTGAGACGGTTTGTGAGATGGACTCTGGCCGCGGGCTCGTCATCCACTAAGATGACGCGGAATCGCGGTGGAGAAGCCGGGGTTTTGATGCTCGTATTCATGGCTTTATGCGTTAGAGCCTCCCTTCGCAGCGAAAACGATTGGAAGCGTTACTCGTGCGAGCACCTGCCCTGAAGGTTTTTCATA
Organism: Verrucomicrobiia bacterium; assembly: GCA_947460915.1. Lineage (GTDB taxonomy): Bacteria > Verrucomicrobiota > Verrucomicrobiia > Verrucomicrobiales > Akkermansiaceae > UBA956. The sequence goes on along the minus strand of CANHKJ010000014.1, from coordinate 1,748 downwards.
GGCCAAGGAAGCGCGGTTACCGTAGATAAGATGGAGACGTCGGCGGAGATTGCTGAGTCCGATACCTATGCCGTTGTCTTTTTCACGAGATGTTGTGGAAGAAGGCTCTACCCACGATCCTGTGTTCTCAACCGTGAGGTGGAGTTCTGCGCCAGCGAGTTGAGCCTGGATGAGGATCGAGAGTGGCATCGGACTGGTCTGCTGGCCATACTTGATCGCATTTTCAAGAAGTGGTTGTACCAGATATCTAGGAGTTTTCAAGGAGCGCGTTTCTTGATTCGCACTGATCTGGTAAACTAGATTCGCGCCGAATCGGACCTTTTCCACATGGAGATAGTTCTCCAAGGCATTCAGCTCTTCTCCCAGAGGGGCTTGATCTTCATCACTCTTGATCAGCGAGAAGCGGAGATAATCAGCAAGTGACTGGGTGAGCGTCTCCACTTTCTCTTTGTCATCACTCACGGCCATGACTGCGGTGAGCGCGTTGAAAAGGAAGTGTGGCTGCATTTGGTATCTGAGAAGCGCAAGTTCGCTTTTCTGCTGGCTACGATTCAGTTCAACGGAGTCAAAAAAGAGCGAGCCGGCGAAATAGAAACCGATCCAAAATGCTAAAAAGAAGAGATCCATATAGAATCCCAGCACCATCACGCTGGTTCCTATTGAAAGAGTGGCTGTCAGGGATTCGAAGTGCTCTCGCAAAACTGGAATCTGAGTGGTAAGGAGAATTTCAACCGCTGTGTAAGAGATAGAAATCCCGAGAAGTAACATAGCCATTGGCAGGGGATGCCATTTCTTAGTGTGAATCCAAATAAATATTGGGCGAAGAGCACTGGTAATCAGAAATCCGTAGGCTGACTTGAGGAGGGTCCATTCCAGGAGTAACCATTCTGCTCCGCTCGAGATGATTCCGGCAGCTATCAGCAGATATACTGCAATTCCCTGAAGAACCGTGTATGCAACCCAGTAGGCGACCTGCAGTTTCCAAAAGTAGGGAGACTTACTGCTCTCAGTCGCATGATCACTCAGGTATTGGTTAATCATCGCTCGATCTCCTTGGTGTTTTCTATTGTCGTCACGCCTCAACTCTTACAAGCAATTAAACGATTCGCTGCCCGACTCACAAGAAGAAAATGCCGCACGAGCCCACAAAACTGCTCTTAAAACGGACACTATGCGATTCGTCGACGATTTCCTGCGATTCGTCGAATTTCCATTGCAGACATCCTCGAATTGGAAAATTTACTGCGCGTCAAATCTCTGTCAGAAAACCAAACCATTACCATAAATACTATCAATGCGCTGTAACAAAGCCAGTCTTGGAACCTATCTCACACTTGCCCTGCGTTGCCTGTTCTGCCTGCTGTTGGCCATGGGGCTCGCCAATGCCTTCCCGCCCGCTCCCTATTACACGCTCTTCGGCGTGGTACGCGATCAGGTGGGTCAAACGGTCACTGCCGAGGGCGCAGAGGTGATTTTGCTGAAAGGCGGCATCGAGGTCGGGCGCACGCCCATCACCTCTAACCGGATCGATCAGAACTATGAGCTCAACATGCGGCTCGATCAGAACCGCAGTGGCACCACGTTTTACACCGACAAGGCGATCGCTGCCAGCGGTCTTTACAGCCTCGTGGTCTCGATGAATGGCGCGTTGTTTTATCCCATCGAAGTCTCGGGAAACCTCACGGCTGGCAAAGGGGGCGAGCGCGTCAAGCTCGACCTCACGCTCGGCGAGGACAAGGACAAAGATG
>CANHKJ010000013.1 GCA_947460915.1 Verrucomicrobiia bacterium | reverse complement strand
TTCCTCTCGGGTTGGTTAGCCACGCATCCGCCTCTCTCCGAGCGCATTCGTTTGCTTGATTCAAGCGCGGTTACCTCGATTGCTGCGGCGCAGAGCGATAGGAATGATTCTCCGGCATCGGATATTCCCGTCACGCGTGAGTGGCAAAGTGCGGCCCTCAGTGGACTTGGCGCAGCTTCGGGCATCAATACAGACTATGGCACAAAGATGCGAAATTCGTTAGATCAAGCGATAGTATTTAACAATCTAGAACAAGCCAAAGGTGCCGTAATTGGAATGCTTGTCGCACATGATGAGAAGCTCCGCGAGGAGGAAATGCGTTGGCTGGTGACGGTTCTTTCCATAGAAGAAATGGAGGCCGTAGCACTATGGCAATCGCGCTTTGTCAGCATGGCTTCTGTGCAAAAAATCGCAGTGATGGATCTTGCGATCCCGCTTCTACGGCGCATGAATTTTCAGGAATATGATCAATTCCGACAGCAAACACGTCACTTAATTAGCAGTGATGGTGAGGTGACTTTATTTGAGTTGATGATGGAGCGCGCGATGGAGCGCCATCTTGCAGGAACATTTGAGCGACGAGACCTACGCCCGATCCGCTATTACCGCATGGAACAGCTCGAAAACGAGCTTGCGCTTTTGCTCGCGTGCTTTGCCCACTTCTCGCAGAGTAGTGAAACTTGGCAAACCGGAGCTGTGGCCTACCGGCAATTGACTGAGCGTGAGTTGCCCCAAGTGGAGTATGACTTGAATCATCTCGATGGCGTATTAGCGACGATGGATCAGGCGTCACCGCCCTTGAAAAAACAAATTCTTCAGTGGTGTGGCGAGTCGATATCTCATGACGGCTTCATTGATAATTGTGAAATTGAATTACTGAGAGCTACAGCAGACGCAATAGGCTCCTTGCTGCCGCCACTTCAAGTATTACGGTAGATAGAAAAACGCGAATAGTTTTTCTCGGATTCCTTCTTCTCTTCTGCGCTTTATCTCTTGTCTAATACCTCAAGCTTGACTGCCGTGATGCCACGTGAATAGAAGCCAAGTCGCTGTGCGCTGCCAATAGTTACATCGATGATGCGCTTCTTGTCGAAAGGTCCTCGGTCAGTAATGCGTAGGATTTCTGATCGACCATTGGACAAATTGGTTATTCTCACTTTGGTGCCCATGGGCAGCGTTTTATGAGCTGCTGTGTAAGCGTTGTTTTCGAGACGCTCACCGCTAGCGGTTCGCGTGCCACGGTTGGTCTTGATGGAATACCAGGAAGCTTTGCCGTGTTGCACGCTGCGAACATTCCATTCTTCTGCTTTGGCGGTTGGATTTGCAGGCTTGTGATTGAAGTCCGCACAGGCCGAAAGGAGTAGTGAGCCTAATGCCATACTTAGTAGGATAATATTGTTCACATTCATAATAGGAGGTTACTTTACAATACTTGTCAGAGCGAGGGCAAGATTCAATCGGTATTTTTACAAAAAAGGATGAATACACGACGATTTTGTCCTGCATCAGCAAAGAACCCTTATAGAAAATTGCACTTAGTTAACGAAATTGCACAAAAAATACAAAATTTACTCTATCCAGATTGGTAAGCGCTTCAATTCTTGGAGTCTTCCAAACACATCCTACGTGAATCATTTATCACCTCAGCTAACCTCATATGCATTTCCTGCTCCTGCCACGCAGCGTTGCCCCAACTAATCAACATTTTCTTAAACAAATCTCGAAAAAGGCCGCCCGTTGTGGGATCATTTTCCCTGGTGTAACTGTGAATATCAGAGCAGATATTTGCTTGCTTGCTCTACATCTTTGTCCCCACGACCTGAGAGGTTGACGATGAGAATGGCGTTTTTAGGAAGTGAAGGCGCGATTTTTTCCACGTAGGCCAAGGCGTGTGAGCTTTCGAGAGCTGGGAGGATACCCTCAGTGGTGGCAAGTGCTTTGAATGCCGCGAGGGCTTCATCGTCGGTGGCGTAGGTGTATTCGACGCGTCCGATGCTTTGCAAGTAGGCATGCTCAGGTCCGATCGCTGCGTAGTCGAGACCGGCGCTCACCGAGTGGGTGAGTTCGATCTGCCCATCGTCATTCGCTAGCAACCAAGTTTTAGTGCCTTGAAGAACGCCCAATTTCCCTCCTTGGAAACGTGCTGCGTGGCGCTCGGGAACAATGCCTTCTCCGCCAGCTTCAACGCCGACCATGCGCACGTTTTCATCGTTGAGGAATGGGTGAAACAAGCCGATTGCATTGGAGCCACCACCTACGCAAGCAACTAGCAGATCGGGCAATCGACCTTCTTTTTCAAGAATTTGCTGACGAGCTTCCACGCCAATCACGCGATGGAAATCGCGCACCATCATGGGAAATGGATGAGAGCCAAGAGCGGAGCCAAGAATGTAATGGGTGTGATCGACGCTGGCTACCCAATCACGCATGGCCTCGTTGACTGCTTCTTTTAATGTCGCTTGTCCAGCTGTGACAGGCACAACTTTTGCCCCCATCAAACGCATCCGTGCGACGTTGAGCGCCTGACGTTCCATGTCAACGGCGCCCATGTAAACGATACATTCCATGCCGAATCGGGCACACACCGTAGCTGTGGCCACTCCGTGTTGACCAGCTCCAGTTTCTGCAATGATGCGTGTTTTTCCAATGCGTTTGGCGAGCAAAATTTGACCTAAGGCATTGTTGATCTTGTGTGCACCAGTGTGCAAGAGATCCTCGCGCTTGAGGTAAATTTTGGCGCCGCCGAGTTTTTCGGTCCAGCGATCGGCAAAATAGAGTGGGGTAGGGCGACCAACGTAGTTGTGCAGTAGGTCATCGAGCTCTGCTTGGAAACTGGGATCTTGACGTGCCTCTTCATAAGCCACAGCGAGATCCTGCAAGGGGGTCATCAGAGTCTCGGGCACAAACATGCCACCAAAGGGACCATAGTGACCAGTAGCATCGGGAACAGTAGGAAGCAGTGTCGACATCGCGGGGACAATGAAACAGATTCCTTGGTTTTGTCAAAACTTGGTTTCAGGAAAACGATTTCACTGATCGGTGAGCCAATCAGTCTCGATCCAATCTTGCGAGTGAATCACCTCGGTGATCAGGGGCGATTGCGCGCAGTGGGGAATGCTGCTCTTGTTAGCGATCATGACTGTATCAAATTCATCAACGAGATGATTGAGAATCAACCCACAGAGAGGAACATTTCGCGCGCGAATCGCTTGGCAAGTGAGCACAGTGTGGTTGATGGCTCCTAGGCGATTGGCAACGACGACGACGACCGGAAGTTGCAGAGCCTGCACTAGGTCAGCACTGCTTGCATCGGCGCTGATCGGAACCTCCCAACCCCCAACACCTTCGACGAGCACGATTTTATGTTGTGAAGCGAGGCGATTGTAGCCATCAATGAGTGATTGCCAATCGATCTGGCGATTTTCCAACTGAGCAGCAACCCACGGGGCAGCCGGGGTTTTGAGCCAAACGGGATTGACAACGTCGAGATCCAGGCCTCCAGATGCTTCAGCGAGTAGTTCTGCATCGCCGCGATCACCGCATACGATCGGTTTGTAGCCGACGGCATCAAAGCCATCTGCCCGTAGTGATTCTAACAAAATGCGAGTGATGTGGGTTTTGCCCACACCGGTATCAGTTCCAGCGATAAAACAATTCATGGAGATGGGGTGAAATTATTGAGGCGTTGTCTCGCCCTCAGTCTTTGCCTTTGGGGCTTTCTTAGGTGTAGGCGAGGGGACAGGTGCCTCGCTCGGTTTCAGATCCTCCTCGGGCACGGGAATCGCGCGCAGAGCTTTTTCAGCGTTGGCGTCGTAGATTTTAACCTGTAAGGCACGAACTTCCTCCATTTTCTGCTCTAATAATTGCTGCAAGCGCTGTTGATCGCGCGCTTGTCCGTTAGTGACGTCATCGCCGATATGCTGATGGATCACATACCAGATGACGTAGGCGGCAATCAGCGAGGAAATTTTAGCCGGCCAGTTCTTTGTCAGCAGTTGTTTCATGTGTTTTGGGAGCGGAGAGGAATTGAGCTTCGAGCCGCATGCGGAAATCTTCAGGATTCGCCGCGCGGATCATTTCACCATCGATACAAAGAGAAATCGAACCTGTTTCTTCGGAAACCACGACCACTACGCAGTCGGTCTCTTCCGAAACACCGATGGCGGCGCGGTGACGTAAGCCGATCGATCGATCGCCAAGTTCCTTTTGGCTAACAGGAAAAACACAAGCGGCACCAGCGACCCGGTCTTGCGCGATCACCATGCCACCATCGTGAAGCGGTGCCTTGGGGTGAAACACGGCCATTGTCAGTTCTTGCGAAAAAATGGCGTCCATTTTTACACCAGTATCTAGATATTGGCGCAAACTGATGCCTCGCTCGATGGCAAAAAGCGCGCCGATTCTTTTTTTTGAAAGCGCGACAACGGCATCGGCAAAGGCTTCCAAGAATGCCAGCTTCCTCGTGGTAGAAAAGAGAAAAAGCCGACTGCTACCAAGCTTGGCGAGCGCGTTGCGCAATTCGGGTTGGAAAATCACGATCAAGGCCAGCGCCAAGGCTGCTGCTGCGCGCGTGATGATCCAGCCGATGACTTGGAAGGAGAAAAGCTGCGAGATCAGTGTGAGGAAAATCAAGATCGATGCCAAACCGACCAGAATCCGAGCTCCTCGCGTTGCCTTGAAGGCACGGAAAATTTGATAGACTCCAGCCGCCAGGATCAGGATCTCGATGGCACTACGCCAGTGCTCGGCAATAAAATTTTTGATGGATTCCATCCCGCCGCGATGCTAGCACGCTCACGCTACATCTCACAAGCATTCTATCCATGACAGCGAAAGTTTTTGCTTACCAAGACACAAATAGGATTTGCTATGGACGAACCCACTTTCCTCGGCTAAGACAAGCGCGTTATGGCAAAGAAACCAGTCGTTTTGATCATTCGTGATGGATGGGGTGTGAACCCCGGAGGAAAAGAAACTGCCGAGCGTGATGGCAACGCCACATTGCTCGCGAACACCCCGTTTCACGATCATCTTTATGCGACTTATCCCCAAGCACGACTCTCAGCCAGCGGCATGGACGTAGGTCTCCCTGATGGACAGATGGGAAATAGCGAAGTCGGACACCTCAACCTCGGTGCAGGGCGCATCGTCTATCAAGATCTCACCCGCATCAACAAATCCATTCTCGATGGTGAAATGGAGCACATTCCGAATCTCCAAGAGGCCTTCGCCAAAGCGAAAAATGGCCGTCTGCATTTGATCGGCCTAGTCAGTGATGGCGGCGTGCACTCACACCAAGATCACCTCATTTCTATCTGTGAAATGGCTGCGCGTGCAGGTGTCACCGATACTCTCGTTCATGCGATCACCGATGGTCGTGACACTTCACCGACCAGTGGCGCGGGCTATCTCGCCGATGTCGAAAAACGCCTTGAAGGCACAAATGCGAGCATTGCCACCGTCATCGGTCGCTACTATGCTATGGATCGCGACAAGCGCTGGGAGCGTAACAAACTCGCCTGGGATGCGATCGTTTTTGGCCGTGGTGAGACAACAAGCCTCAGCCCTTCCAAAGCCGTCGAAGCGACCTACGCTGTCGATCCGCGTGGTGATGAGTTCGTCTTGCCCTTGATTTTCTCTCATCAAAATGAACAACGTGTTCGTGATGGCGACGTGTTTCTGTGGTTCAACTATCGCAGCGATCGCACTCGCCAATTGACTGATGCATTCTTGCATGCCGATTTCGATGGATTTGATCGCGAAGTCACTCCGCAGGTTCACTACGTCACTCTGACAAAATACGGCAACTATTCTTGCCCAGTCATTTTCCTGCCGCAGTCCCTGACCATGATTCTCGGCGAAACCGTATCACGAGCAGGCCTGACGCAACTTCGCTGTGCGGAAACCGAGAAATATCCACACGTTACCTTCTTCTTCAATGGCGGCGTCGAGCCACCATATCCTGGCGAAGACCGCTACCTCGCGATCAGCCCGAAAGAAGTTGCCACCTACGATTTCAAACCGCAAATGAGTGCACCCGATGTGGCCTTTGAGGTCTATCGTCGCATGGAAAACTACGACATGGTGATCGTCAATTTTGCCAATCCCGATATGGTCGGGCACACGGGTGTCGTCGAAGCGGGCATTCATGCCTGTGAGGCCATCGATCTCGGCGTGCGTTTGCTGGTGGAGCGAACCTTAGCTCTCGGCGGTAAACTCTTGATCACCGCTGATCACGGCAACTGTGAAGTCATGCGCAATCCTGATGGTTCACCGCACACCGCTCATACCACCAACCTCGTGCATTCACTCTACGTTGCCGCTGATGCCGATCAAGTGACCTTGCGCGATGGCATTCTTGCCGATGTCGCACCGACCTTGCTTGATATGCTCGGTGTCGCTCAGCCTGCTGAAATGACAGGAAAATCACTATTAACTCGTAAAGGTTGATTTTTTCGACGGCTATGTTTCACATCGTTCTCGTTGCACCCGAAATCCCTCACAACGCCGGCGCAGCGGGGCGTTTGGCCTTGGCTACAGGCTCCGTCTTGCACCTCGTCAAGCCACTCGGATTTTCGTTAGAGGACAAATACGTGCGTCGGACAGGGCTCGATTACTGGAAAGACGTCGATGTCCGTGTGTGGGAATCCTATGCGGATCTTCAGCAGGCAGCGGGGGAATCCGCACGGTTCTGGTATCTCAGCACCAAGGCTCGACGCGGCTTGTGGGAAGTGCCTTTTGTTGCGGGGGATTATCTTGTTTTCGGTAGCGAAGGCAAAGGGCTTCCCGAGCAGATGGTATTTGATGCAGCCGACCAAGCCCTACGCATTCCGATGCGCGAGGGCAGCACTCGCAGTCTCAACCTCTCCACCGCAGTTGCCATCGTGCTCTACGAAGCTGTTAGGAAGGTGGGTTTCTAACTTAGGTTCGCCATCGACATGAAAAACGCCCAGAAATGCCGGGTTAGCGGACATTGCTGAGCGTTGGAAAGTAACTCTGATGAGTCGAAGCTGATTACAGCATTGAGGCAACCAGTTTCTCCAGCTTGATGATGTCAGCGGAGAACTTGCGGATGCCGTCGGCGGTTTTTTCTACGGCCATGGCGTCCTCGTTGTAGAGGAAACGGAAGGCTTTTTCGTCGAGTGAGATTTTTTCCACTGGATCGTTGGCTGCATGTGCAGGATCGAGACGACGCTCAAGTGGTGCATCTGTGGCTTGCAATTCTTTGAGCAGGCCGGGGCTGATGGTCAGCAAGTCACAACCGGAAAGTGCTTGGATTTCACCAATGTTGCGGAACGATGCGCCCATGACTTCGGTCTTGTAGCCGAATTTTTTGTAGTAGTTGTAGATCGCTTTGACCGATACAACGCCGGGATCTTCGTCGCCTTGGTAGTCTTTGCCCGTGGAGGCTTTGTACCAATCGAGAATGCGACCAACGAAGGGAGAAATCAACTGCACCTTAGCCTCGGCGCAAGCAACGGCTTGAGCGAAGGAGAAGAGGAGAGTGAGATTGCAGCGGATGCCATCTTTCTCAAGAATCTCTGCAGCCTTGATGCCTTCCCACGTGGAAGCGATCTTGATCAAGATGCGCTCGCGGCTGTGACCTTCTTTTTCGTAGGCGGCAATCAGTTCGCGGGCCTTGGCGACGGTGCTTTCGGTATCGAAAGACAAACGTGCGTCAACTTCGGTGGATACGCGACCAGGAACAATCTTGAGAATTTCCAAACCGAAAAGAATCAGAATGCGATCAAGAATCGCGGAGAGTTTTTCTTGCTCACCGAGTGCGGAGTCGCGAAATTCTGCCACAGCTTTCTCGACGATCGGGCGATATTCAGGCTTTTCAGCAGCTTGCAGAATCAGCGATGGATTGGTCGTGGCATCCTGTGGTTGATAGGATTTCATCGATTCGAAGTCTCCAGTATCGGCGACAACGACGGTGAATTGCTTTAGTTGGTCGAGTTGATTTTGGCTCATGTCGCGCCCTCTGTAATCGGTATTCCATGAATAGGAAAGAGCAAAATGTGACATGGACTGGAGGCGGGGAGTTGGGAGTAGCTCAAGCGGACTGAAGTCCGCGCTCCTTTATTTCTTGAGCAATTCCAGCATCCCTTTGCCCATGGCTTCGCCGAGTTCCATGTAGGCTCCGGCATTTTGATGGTAGTGGAAGTCTTGGTTTTTCGGGGACTTCGCAGGGTCGGGCAGAACGTTACGGACATCGACGCTATTCACATTGCCTTTGAATTCGGGATACTTGCCAGTGTCACCATCGACGGCGAGTTGTGCTTCGGCAATTTTAAGGCCAGGACCTTGGCGACCAGGATTGCCGCACCCCGTCGAAACAAGAAACGGCGCGTTGGGAACATCGAAGTCCTTGCGCAAGGCCTTGATCAAATAAACCAAATTTTGTTCGTAGCGGCTTGCCGCGGGTTCTCCTTGGTCTTTGTGACCTTGGAACCAAATGAATCCTGCCACCTCATACTTTTTGCCTTTCCAATGGGGAAAATTGGTGTCGAAATTTTTCAGCACATCTTTGGCGGCGTTGAAGCAGTCGTCGTATTGTTTGCCGGCATACCAGTTTACTGGTTTCGGCTCTTCGCCCTTTTTCCATGAGGGCGAGGTGTCTTTGTAGCCTGCATAAACCATATCGCCAACTTCGTAACGCCCACTGCTAGGTGGGAGGAAATCCCATGAAAGCGAACGATTGCCTTGAGATGCTTTGAGAATCAGGACAGGTTCTTCGTGGTGATCGCCCAAGATGTTTCCAATGGCGAGTTCGGGACCAATCTGCGATGAGGTGGCTCCGCAGCCGATGCTCAGCCATTTGTTAGCACCTGCTGTGATCACGCCTTTGTACCAGACATCATCGCGCGATTTCCATCGGCCATCTTTGTCGATGAGGTAGGGATATTTTTTCTCTTCATGCACCACGGTATGCAAGGTGCCAGGGACATCGAGTCGTGAGGTCCAACCTAATCCATTGGCTCCTGCTGTTAGGTAGGTGATTTTGAAGGGGACTTTTTTTCCGGCTTCGAGCTTCACAGATTTGTGCAATGACTGGCTTCCGATTTCCTTGCGATGCGCCTCGATGCCATTGACGACCATGATGTTGAATGTGCTGTCACCATAGCCTGGATTGAATTCATAGGTGCCGGTCTCTTTGGCTTGGTAAAACCCGCGAACGATGCGGACATCACCGGGCGGATAGGGTGTCGGTTCGCCACCTCCAAAGCTCGTGAGTTTCAGCGTTTTCTCGGGCTTGAGGGCATCGTAATCAGTCTTCGGATCATAAGCGCCTTTGTAAACAGAAACCACTGCGTCGGAAAATTCTGCGCCCCAGCGAGTCGAGCCAGAATTGACTTGACCAATGCCGACCATGTTCGATTGACCGGCGAGAATGTAGACTTTGACAGGTCCATTAGATGCAGCAAGAGCGCTGGTCGCCGATAAGGCAAGGCTGACGATAGAGATAAGAAGCGAGGGATGCTTAGGTGTTTTCATCGGGTATTTGTAAGATTGCTCACGATACAGAAGTTAGCGCAAACAGTCGAATACTGTTAGATCGGCACTGTTCGGCACAGCATTTGGGAGATTCGCCGCGTAATTCAGCCAATCCTTTTATGCTCCATCGGAGATCGGCGGGATGGTGGAAGTTATCGTTTTGATAAGGCGTAAGCAGAGATTTCGGTGGAGCCATGTCTGGAGCGTCGGTTTCGACCATCAATCGATCCTCCGGAATCAAGCGAAAATTTTCCAAAGCCTTGCGTTTGCGTTCGTGAAGAAAATAACCAGAAAAAGAAAAATGCGCACCGAGCTTCAGCAGGGGCTTTATCAAATGCGAAGGGCCGCCGAAGCTATGTAGAAGGAAAGGGGGGATCGGCTTGCTTTCTTTCAATAGCGCAAAAAGCTCTGGCCAGGCTTTGAGGCAATGCAGGGTGAGAGGTCGATCGAGTTCGCGACTAAGCTTGATGTGGTCGCGCAGCACTGCTACTTGGTCAATAATGTTGGCCTCTATGATCCATTGATCGAGCCCGCATTCGCCTATGCTTGCACGAGGATTTTTCAAGAAGTGTCGCAATTTTTCCAGCCATTCAGGGCTGCGATCCTTAACTTTCCAGGGGTGAAGACCGAAGGCAGAGCTAAGAAATTCTGGATTGGAGATATGCAGCTCTTGCACGTCCTGCCAATCGGCTTCGCTGGTTCCATTCACGATGGCGTGTTCGATGCCCTCCCGCTTCATATCCGCAATGACCTGAGCCCTATGAGGCGACAGACGATGATCTTGCAGGTGATTGTGGCTGTCAATGAGTTTGAACATGAAACGGCTCAGACGAACTGGGCATTGGCAACTCCGTGGCGTGCCAAGAATTCTTGGGCAAGCGCAAGGTATGCTTGTGAGGCGAGGCCAGAGGAATCATGTTCAAAAATAGTTTTGCCATGACTTGGCGCCTCGCCGAGTTTGATCGAACGAGGAATGAATGTTTTATACATTTCGTTCGGGAAATAATTGCTCACCTCCTTTACTACTTGGCGTGCTAGGTTGGTGCGAGCATCATACATAGTCATGACGATTCCTTCGAGCTTCAAATCGGGGCTGGCACCTGATTCTCGAATCTGTTCTAACACGTGAACGATCTTGGCCAAGCCTTCGAGACCAAACCATTCGCATTGTAGCGGGATGATCACTTCGTCGGCCGCGGCGAGAGCAGAAGTCATCAAAACACCGAGCGAGGGAGGAGTGTCGAGAATGCAGTATTCAAAAAGGTCATTCGGCTTTAGGCCTTGGAGAAATCCGCGTAAGCGAGTGAGATGATCTTCAGCGCGGGCGAGCTCGATTTCCACACCAGCGAGGTCCATGGCGGATGGGATGATCGAAAGTCGAGGCATGCGCGATTCCTGAATTTTTTCGCGGATATCCGCATTACCCAAAAGCACGGGGTATAGGCTTGCTTCACCATCGGCTTCGAGTCCGATCCCGCTGGTTGTGTTGGCTTGGGGATCGAGGTCGATGAGGAGAACGCGTTGACCGAGTAGTGTGAGGGCTGCCGAAAGATTGATAGCGGTGGTCGTCTTACCCACTCCTCCTTTTTGGTTGCCGATTGCGATGACTTTCATGTCTGGGCGGAGCATCCATGGAAACAGAGCGTTTGGCAATCAAAACCGATGGGGTGATGAAAAAAAACTAAATCAAACATTTGTTTTGAATGGTGCGTTCTCTCGGTTCGTTCTTGTCAAAATCTCACGAGTGTTGCACAACATGGCACGGAACATGGCAGAAGATTGGTCAGATGCATGGTTGCAAAAAGTGGCGGGCTGGAAAGCTGCGAAGTCGGGCTTGGCCATGGCTGGCTCGGGCTTGGTGAAAGATGCTAATTTTGATGGGGTAGAATGTCGCGCCATCATTTCCGGAGTCAAGCCACGCCGAGTGCGGGTCAAACGAATTGATGATACCAAAGCGGAGACTTTTTGTTACTGTGCCGAGAATCAGCGAACGGGTGCCATGTGTGAACATGCGGTGGCGGCGATCATACTAGCTAGAGGGCAGGGGATAACGGCAATGTCATCCCCGCAGGTCTTCGAGAAAAAACCAACGATTGTTTCAAAATCGACGATCTCCAAGGAAGATCGTCAGGCCTTGCGAGTAGAGTTATTTCCGCGCTGGAAAGATGAGTGGAAAGCAGGAAGGCTGAGCGCAAAAGTTGTGGAGTCAACCCGAACGCCTGACGAGGCCGATGCTTCCTTACTTGAATGGCTCCGTCAAACAGGTGTTTCACAAAGGCCGCTGCCGTGGATGCTATCGATGCCGGGAGCAACTTGTGAGGAATTTTTGGAAGCGATATCTGGGCACTCCGAGGTAATTTGTCAAAGTCAAACGATCGTTTGTGGTAGCGAATTTCCAGCGATTAACGTGCGTTGCCGACCTTTAATCGACAAGGTTGAGGTAGTCTTGGTAGAGCCTGATGCCGAGCGATTTGGCGGGAAGAGATCAGGATTTTACCGAATTGGAGAACATTTGTTTCAAACAAATGATCGTAATCTATGGGTTTTTTTTGATATATTATTTGCGGAAAAATTAACAAATATTACTCATTCTCAATTGTTTAGTGATAATGAGTTATTTGCGAAATTAGTTGATCATTCTGGCTGGATCGAGCAAATTGTATGGAAGACACTCGTGCCGAGCTTGATGCTTAACATGGATGGCAATCTGCAAGGTTTGCGTTTGCAATGTCGGTGGAATTTTCAACACGGCACCTGGAATCAGACACGGGAGCACCATGAGGAAAAGTCCTCCTATCTTGTGTTTGAATCAAACGTTTGTTACATTGCAGGAATTGGCTGCCGACAAGCACTGCTGAATATGTTATCACATCAAGGCTGGGAGGAAGTCAACGGAGCTTGGCAAATGCGTGGTGAAGACCGCTTGTTAGCCTTTTTCCAGTCCGGTCGTGAAGAGTTGCTGGCATTGCCGAGTGCGATCGAGGAAACTAGTGCCCTGAAGCGCGCCAGGAACTCTCTGGTGGTATTGCGAGCCAGCATCGAGCAGCGCAATGCTGATTCGCAGCACATGGCCTTGTCCTTGCAGTTCACGTCAAGAGAAGGTCGCTCCTTTGATGCCCAGAAAATCCGTGGCTTACTAGAAACAGGGAAACGACTGATTCAAACGAACGATGGAAAAACTCTATTGCTACCCAAGGAATCATGGGAAGTCTTCCTGCAAACCGCTCGGGATCTGCAATTCGAGCAGCATAAAGGCGAGTTTCTGGCTAAAAATACCCACTCGCTAATAATTGATTATTTACGTAAATATTGCGATAGAGAGCTTACTGTAAGTCAAGAATCGAAATTTAATGACTTTTCGAAGGCGGAAGATCTCCCTGGATTGAATGCGGCTTTACGCGAGTATCAGTGGCGAGGAGTTAACTGGCTGCGTGACAGATTATCATCTCACGGCTTCGCTCTGTTGGCCGATGAAATGGGCCTTGGTAAGACTCTTCAGACGATCGCACTGCTTTTGGCGTTTGCGCGGCCAGACGATCCGAGCATGGTGGTGGTGCCGACTTCGTTGCTAAGAAACTGGGAAGCGGAGATTGCCAAATTCGCACCATCACTTAAAACGATCGTTTGGCATGGTGGATCGAGAAGCGACGATTTGCTCACTCATGGTCATAGTGTTATTGTAACAAGTTATGGCGTTCTCGTTAAAGATCGAGCCTTCTTCATGAAAAGGGGGTATTCGGTATTAGTTCTCGATGAGGCGAGTATGATTCGCAATCCTGATACCGAGGCTGCTCGGGCATGTTATCGGATACAGGCGCAGCGCAAAATCGCACTAACGGGCACGCCATTGGAAAATAGCATGCAGGATTTGTGGTCTATTTTTCAGTTTTTACAGCCCGGATATTTGGGTGACCGTAAGACATTTCGAGAGCGCTATGAGCGAATTGGAGGCGATGCTGCTGATGTGAAAGTATCACAAGAATCACTCAAGTTGCGAGTGATGCCGTTTATTTTGCGAAGGACAAAAGAAGAAGTCGCCAAAGATTTACCCGAGAAGCTGGAGTATGATCAATGGTGTGAGATGAGCGCGGATCAGGCCCGACTTTATCAAAGTGCATTGGATCAGGGCTTGGCGAAAATCGATAGTATGTTGCGTGCTGGCGATTCTGCGGCGCGCATGAGTTTACTGACTTTATTGCTACGCTTGAGGCAGATTTGCTGTGATGCAGCACTCTATGAGCCGTCATTGGTGGAATCATGGACGATGGAGCAGCGCTCGAGTAAAATGGAGCAATTGTTCCGGTTAATTGAGGGCTCCATGGAATCCGGTCGGAAAATGCTTATTTTTAGCCAGTTTGCGAAACAATTGCATGTAATCCAAGCCGAGTGCGAGGCACGTGGTTTGGATACACTGCGACTGGATGGTGCGACTCGGGATCGCCAGGGCATGGTACAGGATTTTCAGCAAAATTCAGGTCCACCGATCTTCTTAATCAGCCTGAAAGCTGGCGGATACGGACTGAACCTGACCAGCGCCTCGACAGTGATTCATTTCGATCCATGGTGGAATCCAGCAGCAGAGCGGCAAGCGAGTGATCGTGCTCACAGAATCGGCCAAACGCAGCGTGTCCAGGTTTATCGATTACTCACACGCGGCACAGTGGAAGAGCGTGTTAAAAAAATGCAGGCTGAAAAATCAGCCATGGCGGACCAATTGTTCGGTGCTATGGAAGGCGGCGCTGGCTTGTCTGCGAGCTTACGCGACATTGAACAAATGCGCAATATCTTGCTGAAGCATTAAACAATTTCCACATTCCAAATAGAACAAGCTTGAGAGCAATTCACGACTTCTCGAGCAAATTTAAATTTATCACTTGTTACAATATATGTAATGCTGGGTTTTTATGTAGATGCATTGTTCGCTGCTTTTAAAAACTAATGCAGTTCAGTTATGGTCATCACCAGTTGCTGGAGCAACCCTTTCTCGAACATCGTGTTGCGAGGATCGCCTTTTTCATTGACCAGATGACATCAACGCGCTATAGCTTTTGTGTGGCGTGGAAAATTGAAAGCGCAGTGATTCGCGGCGAAATCGACAACACCGTTAGAGGTTTGACGACTGGCAAGATTTGGCTTATTCATCAGGATGAGCCAATTTTGCTTTTGCTGCATGGAAATTGCTGGCGGGATGTTGCGGGCTGTAAGCTTTCATTTCATTTGGAAAGCCCCGATCTAGGGCTTCATGCCCCAGCCTTGGCACAGCCGCAAACTGGCGTGGTTGGCGATATAACCGTATCTAGGAAAGGTAAAAACTATCACGAATCCCCTTTTGCTGAAGATTTGTCGTTGCGCAATTTTTTGTATTTGGAGTGGTTCGACCAAGTGAACGGTCGTGTTCTGATTGAAACGCCGACATTTACTGTGGAGATAAGCGAGCGGCAATGGGAGTTCTCAGTCGAAGACGAGACGGCCCAGAAGATGAAAAATCTTGATGCCATGCGAGATTTTGTTTGCAAATACATTCAGCGTGATAAGCGCAGCGATCTATGGAGTAAGGAAAATGCCGATGAATTCCAGTGGGAAAAACGTTTTCAGGAATCGGACCGGTTAACGGACGCATTTCAGGAAGTGTTGGAAAAGTATGCAGATGATGCAGAGCGTGAGATTAAGCAATCCTATGTGATGGGCTGGTCGAGTGAACTGGACCGCCAGGAGGATAACTTACTTATGGAGGAGGATATTTCCGAAATTGAGTTATTAGACCAATTCGAGAATCTCGACAATGAGAGCGATCACGAAGCATTCCCTTGGGACGATGTAGCCACATGGAGCGACGATGATGAAATGGATGAAGTAAGTAAGCAAGATCATCCGTTGTTAAGAAAAACATCACAGATTGTCTCTTTAAGCATCGAATTGCTGACTGCAAATTCGTATATGCCTGACCCATTGCATCGCATCAATATGTTGTCGATGATGATCTCCGCGAAGCTTACTGGAGGGATGGAGGTTGGTGGAGATTTTTATGAACAAGAACCGGGCTACATGCTGGCATTACTGAAGCGCTGCCTTTTTTGGTTGAATGACTGCATTTCAGCCTGCGTCGAGCTCTTGAACTCCAATCAAGATCCTGATTGGACTCGACAAATTGAAGATTTGCGCACATTGATTTTTGAGGCCCGCGAGCAAATTACTGAAATGCGACGCGAATTAAGCAAAAATTAGCTATTGCCGAAGCTGTAAAATCGTTTATTCTTCTCCCTGTCATTCTTATGAAATTAGTCATTGCAACATTCCTTATCGCGATCTCTCTCAGCTCATGCAACACTGCCATTGGTCTTGCCCGTGATATGCGTCAAGCCGGTGAAGGCTTGGAAAAAGCAGCACAGGGTAAGCAAGCTGACGGTGGCGGTGAAGATATGGGAGCGCCCACTTACTGAGATCGAATAGAGCGTCTTCCTTGAATTCGTAAATTACGATCTTGATTCACTCCAGAGAATTTAATTCTCTGGAGTTTCTTATTGGGATGCTTTTTGCGCTGGCGGGAGCTTAATTGAATCACCTTGGATTCGCAAAGCAGCTCCTGCAGGTCCTCCTTGAGATGGTAGAATTGTGCTGCTTTCTTGAGTCGATGGCTTCGCAGAAAAAAGCGCCCTGATGGCAGGATTTGGCTTCCATGTCTGTGCCCACTTTTTCGCCTCATCGGAACCAGAAAAAATTTCCCCCGCCACTGCCTCGCAAGCCATTAGGGCGCGATCACGCACGTCTTGTTGATGGTGATCTAGTGCATCAATGAGAAATGCTACGCTCGCTTTTTCTTCACGTTGCTCTATGACTGATAGCAGATAGTCTACCTCGTCAATTTCTCCACCGTCGAGAATTTGATTTAGAACCGAGAGTATCTCTTTGGTAAGGGGCAGAGTTGTCACTTCTTCCAGCGCTGATAGCAACTCTGCTGAACGCTCGGGTTTAGGTTTCCCCCACGCTTGGAGTAAAGCCATAGCCACTCGTCGGCTAGCCTGAGATTCGAATGAGCTTGCCGGCTGCGATTCGTCTGAAATAGATATCGAATGGAGTTGTTGGCCTGAACTCAGTGGAAGTTCAGACTTACTAGCGGAGTTAGGTTCTGCATTTGCCACAGAGGTATTTCTGTTAGCGCGCATTTCTCCGAGATGCAAGCCGGTAGCAAAAATGACGACCATTCCTGCCACTAGTATGAATCTTTGCTTCATGGATTATTGTAGTTCGAAATAACCGCGTGAACGCAGGTAACTCTTCACCTGTTGCTCGAAAAAGGCAAGTGATTGAGCACCGCTAAAGGAGGTATTCAATCGAGCTGAGCCCGTGATGGCAATGACATCGAGAGCTGGATTGCTATTAAAGCTGAATGGATAGTAGTCCGAGGTTGGAATCAAAGTGAATGCGCCAAGATCCCCGAAGGAAAGAGTACCTCTGAATGGACTGGTTACCTCAACTCCGCCGAATTTCATACCTCCAGCTACAGTTGTATTGCCGATGCCGAAATAGGCATATTCGATACCGAAATCATTATCTACAAGAAACGCGCGTTCCGTAGCTCTTGTTGCAGGGTTTTTATAGGACCATGCGTCGATCTTCATTTGATCGACAATTTCGCCATTCGCGTATTCAATGAGATAAAATGTCGTGTAGCTTGTTTTGGCTACTGATGTATTGGTGTTCGTGCGAAAAATCGTCGTATCCCAGCGGGAGGAACCTAGGAAAGTGCGTACTTCTGCATATGCTTGTGAAGCAAGCATGCCGAAGGATAGTGTGAGCAGAGCCTTGAATTTCATAACAAGGTTATGATGCAAGTGAGTGGAGATTTATTCAAATGGATTCGAAATTTTTTAAATATCTTCTTTTTTACCACTTGCCATTGTCGATCATCGCTTCTAGCATGCTCAGCGCCAACGACTTTATGCGATACTTTAAATTTTTTTTCCTCTTAATGCTGTCATTTATGCTTTGCCAATGCGCTGGCACTATCAGCACCGGTTCGATGGGCGGACCTACGATGGATGAGCGGGCTGCGGAAATTGATCGCGAGCCTAAGGGCGACTTCTATTATGGTCGCCGATATTTCGTAGAGAAAACGCGGTTCTGGGGATACTTACGAAAGCCAAGACAATCATCCCGTCACGCGAAATTGGTCGTTTTTCGCGAAAGCAGCAAGCTGAATCCTGACCGATTGCCCGAAGATGGTCCCGAGGGGCAACGCTATGGATTTGATCATAACTACGAATATCGCATATGGGGGCGCTATACGGGGCGTAACGTCTATGATGTGAATAGTAACCAGTTTCTTCCTGAATTTTTGTTGGTCAACTACGATCTCGTAAATCGAAATCCCGGTTGGTTGTTCCGCCCTAATGACTCCTATGATCCGACGCGGATCACCTTGGTGCCACGTTGATCCCCTTTCCGCTTCATGAAACCCAAACATGTTCAACGCGGCGTGTCGAAGTCTTCCGAGATCGACAGTGCTGCTCGCTCTTCATCAGCCCGTGTGGGTAAGGTGGCTCGCATTCATCGAAATTATCGCACTGGTGTGAGGCGTCAGCGTCCCCGTTCATCACGCAACCAGAAAGATCGGAATGTGGATTTTCGTCAATATATACTCTATTCTTTGGTTGCAGTTGGCGCGTTGTTTCTCATTGGCATCATTTGGGTCTGGCATGGACAAAATCGCAACGGCCAATTGATCTCCAATGCTGATGCTGCTCGTGCCGAAGTTTTTCGCGTATCTCCTCCTACGACCCAAGCGAGCGCGGAAATGATGAAGATGTTTCTCGATGCCGAATCATCAGCAGCGATGAAGGGCATGGTTCGATTACGCGATGCGAAACTCGATGATATTTTTCAGTTGGTGCAAGACCTTAAATCCAGCGAGAATGGAGTGGAGTCCATCGAGTGGGCAGGCTCAGAGCAATTGAACGATCTTTCTCTCGAATTGATACAGGTGATTTTTCGATCGGGTGCCACGCGCATGGGTTACATAACATATGATGACAGCGCTGGGAAGTGGCTTATTGATGCTGAATCCTTTACCTATTACTTGAGTAAACCATGGAGTGAAATCATCGGGCAAGGCAAGTGTCGCGTCAAGCTCAGAGCTACCGCTAAGCCTGATGGTTATTACAACGGGGTTTTTAGCGATGAGAAAGAGTGGCTATGCTTGGGTTTACAGATCCCTGGGCAAGAGGATAATATTTATGGATACTTACGTCTCAATAGCGATTGCTACTATGCGATGGCACAAATTTATCGATCTGGGTCCTCGTATTCCATTGTTGCAGATCTGTCCCGCGACGCAGGGATGGAGCCCAGACAGTTTGAAATCAAAAAAATCATCGCCCACGGATGGGTAGAGACCGATATTGAGTTCACCTCTCTGTTCGCGGATGCCGACAAACAAGAGTCGAACAAAAAAAATGATGAGATCAAGAATGCTCCTTGATGTTCATTTTCTCCAGCGCTGGAGGATATCCTGGTAGGTATCAATCCGCCGATCTCGGAAAAATGGCCAGATGCGTCGGAAATTCTCCACGGCTTGGTAGTCGACATCGTGTAGCAAGATCTCTTCGTTTTCGACAGATGCCTTCGCGACAATTTCGCCGTAGGGATTGGCCACAAATGATTGCCCCCAAAACTCCGTACCATCGTAGCTGCCACAGCGATTCACGGCTGCGACAAAACATCCATTCGCTACGGCGTGACCACGCTGGACGGTTTCCCAGCCGCAATGCTGTGCTGCTCCAAGCTCCGCTTTTTCGGAAGGTAGCCAGCCAATGGCTGTCGGATAAATAAGTATCTGAGCTCCTCCCAACGCCATCAAGCGCGCAGCTTCGGGATACCACTGATCCCAGCAAATCAACACCCCGAGCTTACCGAAGCGCGTATCCCATACAGGATAGCCACTATCGCCGGGTGTGAAATAGAATTTCTCTTCAAAACCCGGGTCCTGTGGAATATGGTTTTTGCGGTAAAAGCCCATCAATGATCCATCAGCGTCAAAAATGACAGCCGTATTGTGATAAAGTCCTGGTCCGCGATGCTCAAAAAGCGAAGCGACCAAGACAATGCCTAACTCCCCCGCAAGCTGTCCAAGCACTTTCGTGATCTGTCCCGGAAGCTCATCTGCTAGATCGAAAAGCTGAGTATCTTCCACGGTGCAAAAATAAGGTGTCAGAAACAATTCCTGAGTGACTACAATCTGCGCACCCTTCTCTGCGGCTTGGCGAATGAGCAAGATGTGGTGTTCTAGCGAGGACTCCTTACTCGGAAATGTCCCAGACTGAAGAAGGGCAATGTGTGGCATGCCAAAATCCTAGCAATTGACAGAATCAGTGCAATACAGAATCAAAAAAAATTCCCGCAAAATGTTTCGCATCCGCCGCGTAATGCATTATAGTTTCTTTGCACACCATGATTACCATTTCCGATTCCGCTGCCGAGGCCTTGCGCCAAATGCTGCTCAAGACTGATCAAGTTCCTGGAGCTACTTCGGTGAAAGGTCTGCGGCTGTCCATCGAGCGCGGCGGTTGTGCTGGCCTACAATATGCGATGCGAATCTCAGAAGCTGCTAGCGATGATGAAATATGTATCCATCCCAGTGGAGTGCAATTTTTCGTTTCTGCTGATAGTGTGAATTTCTTGCGTGGTAGTCATGTAGACTACTCGGATTCACTGAGTGATGCAGGATTCAAAATCACCAATCCTAATGCCGTGCGCTCCTGCGGCTGTGGTACATCTTTTGAGCCCGCTGAGGCTCCGCAACAATCCTTACCAGAGGGGCAACCTTGCGTCTGATTTTTTTATGGCTAAATCAAAAATTGCCACCTTTGCGAGTAAGCGACCACCTTATTTTTGGTGGATTCTCGCCCATGCACTCGCCGTCTGCTTGTGCGCACTTTCATGGATTTTATCACTACAAATCTTCAATCACCCCGAGCGTCCGCAAAATTATACGATCCTGAAAAAGCTGGGCCGTGCGCCTGAGCCAATCGAATTTGGCGCACTAGAGGCGCCAGCAGGAGATTCCTTGCTGCCAAATGCCATTTACAAAAATTACGCAGCTTATGCCGCTCCAGAAAATGCCAAAAAACTAACTAAGCTCAATGTTCGCCTGCTGCGCGCCTACTTGCAAAACTACACCGAGGAACTGAAACCAGTTTACATCGAGGGCGATTATCGAGTCCTTCAAGTCAAGCCGCTGCAAAAGACAGATCTCATGTATCCAGGTTTTGCAATTCGGGCGCAGGCCTTCATTCAATCTGATAATCTCGGAAATGCCGGCCCCTACCCCGTCATTATCGAATACATATGCCCTTGTGAAAACATGGCTTCTTTCACATGGGCAAAACCGGGAAATTCCTTGCGAGTGCAAAAAATCCCACACTGTGCAAGCATCTTGAATGTTTCTCTGCTGGGCACTAGCGACGAACCAATTATCAATCTCACTGTAGTTTCGCTCACCTACAACGATGTAGTTATTGGCGAAAGTCGACAAGTCGACCTTGCCGCACCGAAAAAAATCAATCTGGCTGGTAGATTGCCCTTATTTCCCAATTCGATAACAGAACAGTAGCATGAGTGATTTCTGATAATTGATGCGCCTTTCTCCTCGCCATCTTGTCGCAAATCTGGTATTAAGCTTTCTACCGATTGCATACCATGAAAACCATCGTTTTTTTATTTGCTTGGCTAGGATTCTGTTTCCATGGTCATGCAGCCTTAGATCTTGACAGTGATGGCCTTAGCGATCTTTGGCAAATGAAGTATCAAGCTGATGAACTCAGCGCTACTGCTGACTCCGATGGAGATGGTCAAAGCAATGCTGCCGAGGCTGCCGCTGGCACCAATCCGTTAGTAGCTAACGATATTATCCGTGTTAGCTCAATGTCTCGAATTGGCAATCAAATCACTTTACGATGGCCCTCGATCGCTGGAAAAAAGTACCAAGTAGAGTGCTCCTCTTCGCTCGATGAAGCATCTTGGTCACTCGTAGGAAATGAGCAAATGGGCAACGATACTGAGCATTCATCTACCCTGACAGTTACCAACAGGCATCAGTTTTTTCGCGTACGTGTCAGCGATGTTGATACTGATAATGACGGTGTTACTGATTGGGAAGAAATTCAAGCAGGTCTGGATGCGCATCATGCGGGAGCAGGAAGCTGCAATTGCGGACCTAACCACGAATGTTACCCCGAGTGTCACTGTACTGATACAGACATGGAGCATTTAACCTATTTGCTAGAAGCTCCTCCCTACGTTAGTATCATCGCCGTCGAAGTGAACGCTGCGGAACCAAGCACCCAAGGAGGATTGAAAGCCGGCAGCTTTTTACTAAAACGTTCGGGTGGACTTCGTGCAGTGAAGGTATCACTGCAGAAATCCGGCGCGGCACAAAACGCCGATCACCAAGCAATCCCCTCCTCCATCACATTAGGATTCGCAGACTTATCGCGAGCTATTTCGGTAACACCTGTAGCCGACGCTCTAACTGAATCTGATGAGGCAGTGGTCTTGGCTGTTGCACCAAGCAGCGATTACATAATCGGAGCATCACCTCAGTCAGCCGTATTGATCGCGGACGCCATTAGCGCGAATGGCACAGGCTTGTGGGCTGAATTTTTCAATGAGTTGAACATTAACGATACGACTCTTCCTCCCCTTTTCACAAACCGGATTGTTTCACGGCTTGACCCTGTAATTAATTACTCTTGGACTGATAGTAATACGCAAGGAGTTAGCTCACCTGCCGTAGGTGTTACTACAAATAATTTCTCCAGCCGTTGGTCAGGCGAAGTTCTTCCCGAGTTTTCACAGCCCTATACTTTTGAGTTAAAAGTAAACCGTGGCGGCAGATTGTGGGTCAATGGCCAACTTCTGATTAACAACTGGCCTGGCGGTCCAGTCGCTGTAAATAGCAATACATATACAGCAGTTATCGATCTTGTTGCAGGCAAACGAGTGCCGATCGTAGTAGAACATTATGAAACAACAGGAACAGCTGAATGCCAATTACTCTGGCAATCAGCTAGTTTAGCAAGGCAATTGATTCCCACCAATCGACTCTTTCCGCAAACCGCTCCACAGCTTTTGATCAATTCATCGCAACTTTACTTGCAAAATAGTGGCACGAAAAATTTTCAAGTAACCGCAAGTGGAAATCCCAGCTCCTATGCCGCTGCGGGCTTGCCAGAGGGCTGGACGATCAATGCAACGACAGGAGTCATCAGCGGGCCAACCACCACTGCCGGCAATTGGTCCATTCCCATCACAGCATCAAACGAATATGGATCGGGAAGTACCATTTTAGAACTCTCGATCGTAGCCACCTCTGGGTTGCTCACGCATGAGACATGGACGGGTATCAGTGCAGAAGCTTCGCTTTCGTCATTTGCGTGGGGGGCAACTCCCAACAGTTCTTCGACACTTTCCACCGCTGAAATCGCGTCGTCGAATACTCAGGGAATTGCACAGCGACTGCGCGGCTATATCACAGCTCCCGAGACAGGCATGTATCGTTTTTGGATCAGTGGAAATGATGCGTCCTCGCTGTGGATCTCGAACGATAGCGAGCCGATCAATTTGCACTCTCGTGCCAACAATTCACAGCCAAACAATTGGCAAGATTGGCAGAATGCTGCTCAGAGCCCGATCCTGTGGTTAGAAGCAGGCAAACGATATTACTTCGAGGCTCGCTGTATCAATGCAACTGCGGACACACATCTATCCGTAGGCTGGTTATTGCCATCGAGTGGTGGGCTTGATCCCATGGCTGCCACAGCGCCGAATGGGGTGATTCCTTCCTATGCACTGTCGCCATGGCTCGGCACCAGTCAGGCTGATCTCTCGGGGACACTTTACACGGCCCAAATGGCTGGTCAAAATGGCAACGTCACTGGCGCTTACGGAAATGCAACCTTGCAGATGAACGAGGCCGAGACACAAGCGATACTGCGCTTTTCGTATGCCAATCTTACCGCGCCGAAAACAGGGGCGCACATTCACTCATCAGCTCATGGCGGTGCGATCATTTTTGACATCGATACCGCAGAGCAAGAAAGCGATGGGTCCTATGTCTGGAACCTTGTTCCTGCTGGTGCTGTATCAGTTGCAGATATACGAAACGTCGTCAAAAATGCCCAAGCGTATATCAACGTACACAGTGCGACCTATCCAGCGGGCGAAATTTCGGGAATGTTCCGTCAGCAAACAGGCTCTCAAAATTTCACTCCGCCGCTGGCGCCGCCCTCTTTTACTAGCGATCACAGCAATCGCAGCGCGGCTGTGCGTTTTCTTACACAATCGACTTTTGGCGCCACGGAGAGCGATATTCAATCCGTGCAGTCGAGCGGTTACGAAGCATGGAT
>CANHKJ010000012.1 GCA_947460915.1 Verrucomicrobiia bacterium | reverse complement strand
TCATGAAATACACCGAAGGTGCTTTCCGTGACTGGGGTTATGAGTGTGCGAAAAATGAATTCGGCGCTGTCGAAATCGACGGCGGCCCATGGTGTGTGATCCCCGAGGGCAAACCCGGTGCAGGAATCGTTATCAAAGACGCGATCGCTGACATCACCTTGCAACAAGTGCTGACACGCCCAACCGATTTCGACGTCATCGCGACGCTCAACCTCAACGGCGACTACCTCTCCGACGCTCTCGCCGCACAAGTTGGCGGCATCGGCATCGCACCTGGTGGCAACATCAACTACATCACCGGCCACGCGATTTTCGAAGCCACCCACGGCACCGCACCGAAGTATGCTGACAAAGACCAAGTCAATCCTGGTTCCGTCGTGCTCTCTGGCGAAATGATGTTCCGCTACATGGGCTGGAACGAAGCCGCTGACCTCATCATCAAAGGCCTCAACGGTGCCATCGGTTCGAAAAACGTGACCTATGACTTCGCTCGCCTGATGGAAGGTGCCACCCAACTCAAGTGCTCCGAGTTCGGCGAAAACATCATCCAACACATGTAATAAAAGTGTTGAGTGATCAGTGAGCAGTGATCAGTGGTGAGAAAGACGCCTTTCATTCAAGTCTTATATCTTATGTCTGAAAGTCTGGCGTCTTGATCCTATGGAAGAACCATCCTTCATCGACCTGCAAAGCGACGAGTACTTCATGCGTCAAGCTCTGCGCGAGGCCTACAAAGCCCTTGCCGCTGATGAAGTGCCGGTCGGTGCCGTGATGGTGCACGAAGGAAAAATCATTTCCCGCGCGTGGAACCAAGTCGAGACTCTCAAGGATGCCACGGCCCACGCCGAAATGCTGTGCCTCACCGCCGCCCAGAGTGCGATTGGTGATTGGCGACTCGAAGGTTGCACCCTTTACGTCACCAAAGAACCATGCCCAATGTGCGCTGGAGCCATCGTCCACTGCCGCCCCACCCGCGTCGTCTTCGGTTGCCCCGATGCCAAAGCCGGTGCCTGCGGTGGTTGGATCAATTTATTGCAATCGAATCCACCACTCAATCACGCCTGTGAAATCAGTTCGAACGTGCTCGGCGACGAATGCCTACACATCATCCAAAACTTTTTCCGCGAAGCTCGTGAAAAAAAGAAAGAACTCAGAGCCCGGCGAGAGTATCGTTTTGATGAGGAAAATTAAGTCATCCACGCAATCACTTTTCTCCGCTGCTTGTTGCCTGCTTGCTTTAACAAGTTCTGTGATCGCAGCCCCCGAAGAATGGATGCCGCGTCACGACGACTTTACGCAGCTCTCATGGACCGATGGCCCGCCGCAGATCATGAGCGTACAGGAAAAACCCAAGGCTGAGATCTTACGTTTAGTATATGGAAAAAACACGCTGCTGTTCGATACAAAACTCGTGCGTCTCGCGAGCGGAGAATGGGAATGTACGTTGATCGATGGCGATCGACGATTCGATTGCATCGGTCATGCGCAGGCAAGCGATGAATTTCTCCAAGCAGTCCGATTTGTCGAGAGTGGCAAATTTTTCCAACGCGTGGTGATCGAAGGGCTGAAATTCGCCGACGACAAAGGACAAGAGTGGCCAGGAATGTGCCGATTAGAAATCACTGCATGGCCGAACCGTTTGTCGTTTCGGTTAGAGAGCGAGGCTGATGTAATGCTAAGCTTGCGTTATGGCCAAGAGCAGAGCGAAGGAAAAAAATCGTGCTTACTGCCCATCGAGAATCTAACAGATCAAGCGATCGTTGAATCTGAACTTCCGGTGACGCGTGACGAATCGTTAGGCTGTCACCGACTCGCCTTACCAGAAAAACACTGGAGCAATGCGCAGGGAACCTATTATCCGGAAGAACACTTGGATCGCATCGATCGCTGGCGTGTGACCTTGCGCAATGATACCGATTCTCCCACGGTAGCGCGATTGATGTTCACCCAGCATGGCCACATGCCGATCACAGGTTTCACGCCGATGCTGTGTGATGCCGATGGCACCCCGACAGGCATTCCCGTGCAGCTTTCGAAAAACTGGCATTCCCGCCCCGAAAAAGGTCGCGTATTGCATGATGGCCAATGGTTTCATGGATTCTCGATGGTGCATCTTCCTGCCAAATCGAAACGCGAATTCTTTTTTCAAATCGTCTATGCGCGTTACGGCGGCATTTGTGCCGCCTCTCATGCTCAGCTGTGTCTAATTGGTTGGGGACACAATCAATTTTGGGATCAAGCGGCTGTCGGTAGCTTCGGTGAGAGCATTTGCTTCGAGCCAGGACGCGTGCAGCGTCGTTGTTTCATCACCGATGTTCGTCCCCTGATGACCTTGTCGCGAAAGCCTAACAGCAAACGTTGGGGCTGGGCCGACAACTGTGGCGGTGGCGATTTTCTGATGTGGAAAGATTCTAACGGAAGTTATCAGACCATGACGGGAACACGCACTGACTATCGAGCACACGGGCCATGTTTGACCGAGGTGAGTTACTCCGAAGAAAGTCGAGGCGGTGAAATTTCTGCGCGCATGGACGTCTCGGTTCCGGCAGCCAATGATCATCTGCGCACCTTTGTGAAACTGCGCTACGATGTCAAAAAGCCAATGCGCTGGCAGCGACTTGCCTTCATGCAACTCGGCGCCGATTACTACAACTGCGTGCCCGCGAGAAGCATCGCGGTGGGGGATCACAATGGTTTGCGAGACGCGTGGCAACCTGCTCGTGCCGCCGATGTCTATGATCGCCAAGCAGTGCCACTGACCGGCGAGGCCGCGTGGGTTTCTGTGCATGGCATCGAAGAAGCAGCCATCACCGAAGGCCATGCCAATGCTACGCGCGGCATGATCATACGTTCCTGGCGGGCTGTTTTAGGAGGCAAACCTGCCGCGCCGCACCTTGCAACATTTTGCAACGAATGGGGCAAAGGCAATCACCGCACCGCCGTCGAACTCGCCGCGCCACCCGATGTGAAAGAACTGCTGCCCGGCGACTTCGTGGAAGCCGAGATCGAAATCGTCGTCTTCCCCGCTGATCCCGCCAGTTACTACGGACCGGATGCCGCATTGCGACAAGCCCTTGAGCAATCACCGAACTCGTGGCAAGCCGTGCATCGCGAAGCCAAAGGCAATCACCTCCAACCTACCGCAAGCACAGGCAAGATCCTGCACAACTATCCCGTCGTCGTCGCGGTCGATGAGAAACAACAAGCCACCATCCAAATCAAGGGTGGCCTCGCTCATTGCCCCGTCACCTTTACCGGTCTCACCACTCCCAACGGCCATCGCCTCACCGTCGATGAAAAAACCATATCCCAATGGCAAACCGTCTGGAATCCCGCCACAAAACAATGGCAAATCACTTGCAATGTTCCCGTAGGTGAAAACCAAGCCAAGAAGATTTCCCTCCTGCCAGCGCGGTGAGATGGCTAAAATTGGATGGAATGGTTCTAAGATCCCCGATAGTTCATCGTTATTCTTCTAGGTGAAATACTTTCTATTCCCCAATGCATCATCATGAACTCAATTTGTCAATTTGCAACGTTCTGCGGATTACATCTGTTAGGGGGAAAGTTCATTTCGAC
This sequence comes from Verrucomicrobiia bacterium, assembly GCA_947460915.1. Classification (GTDB taxonomy): domain Bacteria; phylum Verrucomicrobiota; class Verrucomicrobiia; order Verrucomicrobiales; family Akkermansiaceae; genus UBA956. Next base: position 20,418 of record CANHKJ010000012.1, on the reverse strand, counting down.
ATGGATGATGTTCTTTGGCGGGGCAATCTTTTGCAGCCAAGCATCAAGCCAAGAGGTGATGCGACCAGAATGGGATTCACTCATCGCGATGGGCAAACGTTACGAGATGACTTTTCCCGATCCATCTGCTCGTTTAGCGCTCATTCATTCCGAATCATGGCGGGTTGTTGGCAATCGCTCGCATCCGCATGATCCAGCGGAATACCATCCCGGTTGGGTGTTAGGGCAACGCGAAGATCAATCTTTACGGGTATTGGTGGGCCTCAATAAAGAGAGCTTGATATTGCGTGAGCAGCGTGAGCCGTTGCATCGAGAATTTTCACTAACGGAACCTCCTTTGAAAATCGGCGGATATGTTGTTGATTTTAATGAGGGATCGACATTTGTCGTCGCAATTCAATGCGCTCATCGCGGAGACAGAGAGCGTGCTGACGCACTGTGGGATAAATTCACAAAAAACGAGAGATTTTCATTCGTCTTATCAGGCATGCGAGATCGGAAGGGCAAGGCAAGTCCCTCGATTTTGTTCGGTGCGATTTTGTTCGAACATTTGGAATGGGAAATTCAAGAACCAGGTTCAGACATCGCGTCCATCGCAAGAAAAATGGTCGCATTATTGAAAGAGATACCTAGTCTCGTTGATGATCGACGCAAGACTTTGCTGGTGGCAGTGCAAATGACGGCTAACGCAAAGCCAGCAGTGGCAGGTTCAGTAGAGGCTATGTTGGTCGAGTGGGGCATGAAAGGAGATAAAGACGCTGTTCGAGATGAAGAATCAATACCGCAAAAACTCATTGAGCGTGGATTTGAGGTGATTCCAGAATTGCTACTCTTACAAAACGACCAACGTCTGACGAGAATGGGCTATGATACGATGATGAGCCAATATGTGTCGACGAGGCCGTTGGGTGATCTTGCACATGATCTTTTGTCTGAGCTTTTGCCAGATGCTCAAAAACTTGTCTTACGAAACGATGGGCCAGATGGCGGGAAATTTGCCAAGGCTTGGCAAAAGTCGCAAGCACTGGGAGAAAAAAATTATTATTTATCTCAGGTTTGGCATAGAGACGAAAAAGGAAAATTTGACTACCGAGACGGCGCCTTGAGTGTCATTGCGAAAAAATTCCCCGATCAATTGGTCGGCTTAGTTGAGAAATTCCAGAGGGAGGCAATGCTCCATTCGGAATGTAGGGGATTGGCGAGTGCGATTTTCCGCTCTGCATTATCAACTGAGAGCAAAACGGAATTACTTCTAACCTTAGCAAAAAAAGGTGGAATCTCATGCCGGGCCGTTGCAACACGAACCATTGCTCTCATCAATCATGAGGCTGCCAAAGCTCCTGCATTGGCCATTGTTCGATCTCTGCCAAAGGATACCGAGGATCCCTACTGTGGTTCGGCCGTTGGCTATGTTAGTCACTTGGTATTGGCAATTGATGATGATGAAGTTTGGCAGGAGTTTTTCCGCGCAGCTCGGAGGGCGAAAGTTGGCTTGCGCTTGGAGTGGATGAACCCATTCAGTTACAGTTATTTGCAAGATCGCCTACAAGCACGTAGGCTTGCGTTTTTGGCGGCATTTCTTGATGATACAACTCTGCGAGATGATGAAATTAATGCCAAAAAGTTTGATGGACCTTGTGCGGCATTTACATTTCCGAAAATTACTGTGCGGGATTTTTCAGCCATGCAGATCGCGTCCATTCTTGATATTTCACCTCTTGATTCACCCGATTCCACATGGACTGCAAAACGATGGGAAGAGCTTCGATCCAAGGTAAAAGCAAGGCTATTGAAAGATGGCATTCAGGCGATGAAATTGTGAATCATGCAATGTTCCCGTAGGTGAAAACCAAGCCAAGAACATTTCCCTCCAGCCAGCGCGGTGATTTTTCTCATGATCGCGCAAAAGAAAGAAAAGTCCTGCGGTGAGAAACGCTTCCTTATTGAATCATGAAACGTTTTGCCTTCCTATTTGCCTTATTTCCACTGATTTCTCAAGCGGCTGATCTTACGATCACGGTGACGGGGATTCGCAATGACAATGGCAAAATTGCTGCGCTGGCATTTACGCAAGATCAAGGCTTTCCAGATCGTGTCAATCAGGCTTTTGCCCAAGCACAGGTGAATGCGCAGAAGGGCACGGTCACGCTGACCATCAAAAATGTGCCTGCGGGAAAGGTGGCGCTGACCGTTCTCCACGATGAAGATGGCGATGGTAAATTGCGGAAAAATCTGTTGGGAATTCCGCAGGAGGGCGTTGGTATGACTGGTAAGCCGTTAGGAAATCGCGCGCCGAAATTCCAGGAAGCGGTGATCGAAATCAAAGACGATGAGAAAAAAACCATCGCGTTGAAGTATTGGTGAGAATGTAGCCAGTCATTGTTTTGGCTTTTCTACTGTAATTTTGCCATCGTAGATCCGATGCAACTCGGTAGTAACATACTCATCTTTTTCGATGGAAAAGCTTTGAAAAATCTTCGTATAATGTTCGCCTCCTCCTCGACTGGTATGAACAATGCCATGCCAGCCGTTCTGTTTTTTGACGATCGAGTAATTCTGACATTCGCCCACCATTTTCCATACTCCTTGCCTCTTTGAGAAGATATACCAAAGAGTGCCACTGGAGCCACCAGCACGGGAATTCACCAGATATTCCAATGATTGATCTGAGTTGAGATCAAGCATCTGACAATCCACTTGATCAGGAAGTTTGCCATCCGATTTCCCCCAGTCTAGATTGAGTAGTTCCTTCCATAAATCTTCCGGGAAATCCTTATGCCCAAGAGTTTTCTTGGCGATAGGAATATCAATTTTATCGGGCACTTCTAAAGCATCTAGCGTGGCCTGTGGCGGGTCAGCAAGAACCATGCTCAATAGGAGGAGGGGAATTACGAAGTATTTCATTTGAGCTGATACGATTCCTTTTGACTACTTTATCACTCAGTCTTCCGATTTGAGATGATGACATTGGAGGATAATCCATCGAGCTAACGTATTGGTGAAAAGAGATTTGTTTGAGATGACAGAGTTGGCGTGAAATACGGCGAGGAGCTTGGGCGTAGTGATTAGCATTTATGAGAAAAGCTGGCTTGATACGTTGGGGAATGGTTGCTCTGTTGGCGGCAGGTGGAGCTTGTGGCTTCACTGACGCCGCTCCGACTGTTGTGACTGTGGATTCGCAGGCACAGCGGCAGGAATTTCAAGGCATGGGCTGTGGTGCAATTTTTTATGAAGCCCACATCACCAGCTTGGGGGTGAATGGTAAAAGCAAGGAGCAAGAGCAGCTCTATGACGCAATGTTTACGGATGTGCGGACGAACTTTTTGCAGTTGATGATACGCCACGATCACGAGCCGCAGAACGACAATGACGATCCATATAAGCAGGAATTTCGTGAGGTGGATTTTGATTATTGCAAGCATCCGGCCGCCATCGCTGCTGCGGCGAAAAAACGCATTCCGCAGATGAAGTTGTATGCGGTATTGTATTCGCCGCCGGGTTGGATGAAAACGAATGGTAGCGAGGCGGGCGGGGGAGAAGCTCGAGGCACATTGAAAGAGGGATTGGAGCTAGAACTTGCCGAATACATTTGGGCGTTTTTGGTCCACATGCATCAGCAGAAGCAATCGATCGATTATCTCAGCATTGCCAACGAACCAGATTGGCCACATGAGCAGCCGAGTTATTTTCTGACGACAGAACGGCATGTGGCGTTGTTTTCTCAGGTCGCAGGCTATTTGAAAGAAATGCACAAACGTTTTCCCGATGTGCCGCAAGCGAAATTGGTCGCGCCGAATTCGTTGAGTGCGGTGGATGCCGGAAAGGTGTTGGTCCCAGCTTTGTTGAAGGCGGCTAATGAGGAGGTGGATGTGATCGCGAGTCACGATTACGACCGTCGGGGTGATCGCTGGAAGACTTTGCGCGCGTTGGCGGGAGATCGTCCATTGTGGCAGAGTGAGTGCAGCTACAATGCGCATGATCCCTCGCCGGGATTGATTCGTTCGGCGAGCGAGTATTGGCTCTATATGACTGAGGCATTCAATGATGGCGTGAATGTGTGGCATGCCTATGATTGGGGCTATCCGCCGCGTCAAGGAGGAGAGGCCCTGTTGCATGTCGATTGGGGGCAGGCTTTTCATTACACGAAAATCTATCACGGATTTCGCCAATGGTGTGCGCCGTTAGAGCCGGGGATGCGGGTGGTGGATTCACGAGTGGAGGGTCCTGCTGCGAGTGGCTATTCGCAACCAGGCGTGAAAGCGAGTGCGTTTCTCAAGCCCGATGGATCGAAGCTGGTGGTCCACGTAGCAGCAGTGCAGGATTCCGCAGTGGATGTCGAAATACGCGTCGACAAAGCGTTTGACAATGCCGTTTATCGTCAGTGGCGCACCAGTGAAAAAGAAGACATCGTTGTGCTGCCGCAAGGCCGTGCGCAACAAGGGGTAATTCGCATGAGCTTGCCTGGCCGCGGATTGTGGACGGTGGAACTACGGCGCTGAGAAACCCACCAGGGAAAAAATCTAACGTTTTTCGATGGCTACCAAGGTGATGTCGTCCATCTGTGGTCCCTCACCGGTGAAGTCTTTCAAGGTGCGCAGCATTTCTGTTAGGACAGATTCGGCACCTTTGGCAGAATTGTTGGCGAAGTTTTCCTTCATGCGCTCGATGCCGAATTCGTCTTCTTCCTGATTGAGTGCTTCTTTGACGCCATCGGTGTGGAGCAAGAGGCAATCGCCGGGCTCGATGGTGAATTCGTAGTCTTTGGTGACGCGCTCGAAGACATCACCTTCATCAATGCCGACGACGAGGCCAGGTGGTTTGATCTGGGTGATTTCGCCCGTGGCTTTGTGGAACCAGAAGGCGGGGTCGTGACCGGCGCGCGCCATCACGGCTTTTCCAGAATCGCCATCAAGAATCAGATAAGCCATGCTGATGAACATGTCCTCGCGGATGTCGGGAAAGAGCTGGCGGTTAAGCTTGCCGAGTACGGCTGCGGGTGATGATTCGTTATGGGCGAGACAACGCAGGACACTACGGCACATGGCCATGAGCAGACCTGCTGCGACGCCTTTGCCCGAGACATCGGCGATGACGAGTCCCCAGCGATTCTGGCCGAGGTCGATGAAGTCATAGTAGTCGCCGCTGATGATGCGTGCCGGAGTATTGGTACCGGAAATACGATAGCCTGCTACTTTGGGATCGCAGTCGGGAAGGAGGATGCGCTGCACTTCCCGTGCGGTGCGCAGTTCGTTTTCTAGGCTACGTTTTTCGCTTGCTTCGAGGTGGATGAGGGAGTTGCCGAGGGCGAAGGAGGATTGTTCTGCTACCGAGCGAAATACGGAGAAATCATGCTCGTTGAAAAATCCGTCGCTGTGGGGTTTGGCTACGGCGAGCACACCGAGGTCTTTGCCAGCGTGGCGGAGTGGTGCGACCATGGCGGAAACATTATCGTCGTAAACGACAAAAGCATCGCGCAGGGATTCGTGCGTTTTGATGTCGCTGACGTGAACGGCTTTGCCGACGGTGAGGCAGTGGCCGAGGATGCCTTCATCGCTGCTCTGGGTGGAGAGGCGCACATGGCTGTCCATGACGCGCTGGTCTTTTTGCGCGCGGCGTTTCACCTCCAATGGCACACCGATGAGTTGCGGGCACTTGTCACTGATGTACTTGGGTACTAAGTTTTGGCGGGTCTCGTTGCTGAAATAGATAGCGCCTCCAGTGGCGTTGACGACTGAGACGACGCCATCGACGATCATGCGATTGACACGAAGCTGTGAGCTGTCTTTTTCGATGGCTTCACCGAGTTCGTGGAGGAAATCGAACATGCGTTCTTCCTCGCCAACGATTTCTTTTTTTTCTCGCTCCAGTCGTTTGGCGTTTTTGCGATAGCGCGCCCCCCAAGCCCAGATCATGAGGGCGAGAACGGAGAGACCGATGAGGATGTAATATTCAACAAGCATGCATGATGTCGCACAGAGCGGCATGTGTGGCAAAGGACGTCGCCATCATACATCGGGTTTGATTTCTTTTTCCAGCAAATTGACAACGTTTTCGAATTTTTTCGCGTTCTCTGCACTGGTAGCCGAGAGGGTCTTGTGAGCCTCGAGCACGAGCTTTCCGCGATCGTGCAGGGAAGTGGGCTCTTTTGCCCAAGGATCAAGCTTGCTGCGGATTTCGTCTTTGCAGGAGTTCCAGAGTGCTCCGCTGGGATTGATCTCCATGAAGGCGTCGAGACCGAGATCTTCGAGGGAGGCGAGATTTTTTTCGCCCGAGTCAGCAATTTCCAATCGGCCGCCGCCGGTTTGCTTGGTGAGGCGCATGGCGAGGCCCGCGAGCATGCCCATGAAGGTGGAATCCATGCCTGAGCAGGCGCTGAGATCGACGACGATGCAGCGTGCGCCATGGGCGAGGCAGTGCTCGGCACAGGCTTTGACGTGGGGACTGGTCAGGAAGTTGCCTTTTCCGCTGCAACGAATCCAGGAAAAGTCTTCAAATTTGGCCCAATCGATATCGCTGTCTGGTGTCACTTGTGTTAGAGCAGGTTTTTTGCTGTGGCAGGTGAAGGTAGCGCTAAATTGCTTTTGGTCAACGCTGGAAAGTGCATGATTTTTGAGGGGAGTCGATTCTCTTCGAAATGTCGTAAGATTTTGTTCCTTGGGGGCGTTAATGAGTGAAATTTATGCGTACCATTACTACATTGATAGCAGGGAGTTTGACGGCGATAGCTTGGGCTGACACGATTCTCGTAGAAGCTGAGCAGTTTTCGCAAAGGGGCGGATGGATGCTGGATACGCAGTTCATCGAGACGATGGGGTCGCCTTATCTCAATGCGCACGGCATGGGCAAACCTGTGGCGGCTGCGGAGACATCGGTAGCGATCAAGGCCGCAGGGGAGTATCAGGTATGGGTGAGGACGATCGATTGGAGTGAACGCTTGGGACGAGCCGAGGGCGCTGGGTCCTTTACTCTTGCGATCAATGGGGCTGCGCTGAAGAAATCCATGGGTATGGGAGCGCCGAAGTGGTCATGGGAAAGTGCTGGTTCGGTCAAATTGGAGGCTGGTAGCGCGAAATTGGCCTTGCAGGATTTGAGCGGGTTCAATGCGCGGGTGGATGCGATTTTTCTCAGCAGCGAGGCGGGGGCGAAGCCGCCCGAAGCATGCATGATGGTCGATCGATTGAAATGGGATTTCGTGGGCGCTGCGGGACCTGTGACGGACGCGGGGGAATTCGATCTGGTAGTCGTGGGCGGTGGCTACGGTGGCATGGGTGCGGCGATTTCTGCGGCGCGGCTTGGTGCCAAAGTAGCTTTGATTCAGAATCGTGAAGTGCTTGGAGGCAATGGTTCCTCCGAAGTGCGTGTATGGGCGATGGGTGATACGCCTCCGAGTGAATATGGATTGGCGGATATCGTTAAGGAAATCGAGGACGATGCGAAGGCCTCGCCAGCGCCCGCAGAGCAATTTGGCGATGCGAAAAAAGATCAAATCGTGCGTGCGGAGAAAAACATTACGCTTTTTCTCGGTCACCATGCCTATGGACTCGAGCAAGCGAAGTCGGGTGCCATCACATCGATCTCAGCGTTGGAAATCACCAGCGGTAAGTGCATAAAAATCCGTGGACATTTGTTTGCGGACTGCACTGGTCACGGTTTCATCGGTCAATGGGCCAATGCGGATCGGACGATGGAAGAAAAAGGTCGCATGGGCATGAGCAACATGTGGATGTGGGCAAATGCGGCGCAGCCGACTGCATTTCCGCGTCAACCATGGATGCTGCCGCTCACCGAAAAAGATTTCCCTTATCCGCGCCGTGGCCATGCCGAATGGTTTTGGGAAAGTGGCTATGATCGTCACCCGATCGAGGAACTCGAGGTCACACGCGATTGGAATTTGGTCGCCGCCTACAGTGCGTTTAGCTCGATGAAAAATGATGGCGCGCATGCCGCACGCGATCCGCAAAAACATGCCAATGCCGAGTTGAGCTGGTTGGCCTACATTGGCGGGACACGCGAGACGCAACAACTCCTCGGCGATGTGATTCTCAAAGGCGAAGACATCGAGTCAAAGAAAACGTTGTTTCCTGATGGCTGCGTGCTGACCACTTGGTCAATCGATTTGCATATACCGGAGAAACGATACGTTCAGGGCAATCCGGAGCATCCTTTCATCTCCAAAGCGATTCACCGTCATGCCGTGGATAAACGCGTCGGCTATCCGATTCCGTATCGCTGCTTCTATTCGCGCAATGTGCCCAATCTTTTCATGGCTGGTCGCAACATCAGTGTGGATCGCGATGCTCTCGGCACCATTCGCGTGATGAAAACCATTGGCATGATGGGCGTCTGTGTGGGGCGCAGTGCCGCGCTTTGCCGGGTGCACAATTGCCTGCCGCGTGACATTTACGAAAAACATCTCGATCAAGCGAAAAACCTCTGGTGCATGCCTGGGAAAGAGCGCGTGAAGAGTCTCGATGCCTTGAAGCAGAAGCTCTGAGGCTCCCCGCTCTTTTGGTTAGGCAGAGGGCAGGGAAGTAGCGAGTTGAATTTTTCTTTGCTGGGGCTGGGCAGCAGGATGCTGGCGTCACGGTATCTCCTGCCGCGGAACTCCCTTGCCAATTCAGCAAATTCATGATTCTTTGCGTGCCGCATCTATGAAAGCCGCCGAGATCCGTCAAAGTTTCCTGAATTTTTTCCAGCAACAAGGTCACACGATCGTGCCCTCGGCGTCGTTGATGCCGCAATCACCAGGTCTGCTCTTTACGAATGCGGGCATGAACCAGTTTGTGCCGTATTTCCTCGGAACCGACAAGGCTCCTTACGATCCACCGCGTGCCACTGACACGCAGAAATGCATTCGTGCTGGCGGCAAACACAATGACCTCGAGGATGTCGGTTATGACACCTATCACCACACGATGTTTGAGATGCTGGGCAACTGGTCGTTTGGCGATTATTTCAAAAAGGAAGCCATTTTGTGGGCCTGGAATCTGGTGGTCGAAACCTGGGGTCTTCCTGCGAATCGCCTTTACGCCAGTGTCTATGCACCGAAGCCGACCGATCCCGGATCGTTCGATCAGGAGGCCTGGGACATCTGGGCGGAGCTTTTCCGAGCCAAGGGGCTCGATCCTGCCATCCACATCGTCAATGGCAATGTGAAGGACAATTTCTGGATGATGGGCGAAACGGGTCCTTGCGGTCCGTGTTCAGAATTGCACGTCGATCTCACACCTCTCGGCGATACCAAGGGTGCGCTAGTTAACGGAACCTCGGATCAATGCATCGAGATTTGGAACTTGGTGTTCATTCAATACAATGCCGAGGCCGATGGTACGTTCCGCGAGCTTCCTGCGAAGCACGTTGATACGGGCATGGGATTTGAGCGTGCGTGCTCGATCATTCAGGGAACGAAAGGTTTCACCGATTTCTCGCGTCGTCCATCGAACTACAATACCGATGTATTCTTGCCTTTGTTCCGCACTTTGGAAGTGATGAGCGGAAAAACCTATGAGGACATTTATCCGAGCGATGGTCAGGCGAAGTCGACAATTTCTGCCGAGGTAAAAACAGCCGTCGCATTCCGCGTGATCGCCGACCACATCCGCACACTTTCATTCTCGATTGCTGATGGCATTCTGCCCGGAAACAATGGGCGGAACTACGTGCTGCGTCGCATTTTGCGTCGAGCCGTGCGCTATGGTCGTCAACTGGGTTTTGCCGGTGACAAAGCATTTTTGCCCGAGCTTGCGGCGACACTCGCTGCCGAAATGGGCGATGTTTTCCCTGAGCTGCGCGCGCGTTTGACGGTGATTCAGGAAACCTTAGAGCGTGAGGAAACATCGTTCAATGAAACGCTGGATCGCGGCTTGATTTTATTCGAAAAAGAATTGGCCAACAGCGGCGGCACGCTCTCGGGTGATTTCGCCTTCCGTTTGTATGATACCTATGGTTTCCCGATCGATCTTACGCAATTGCTGTGCGAAGAGCGCAATGTTTCGATCGACATGGAGACCTTCGAGAAGCTCATGGAGCAACAGCGTGAGGATTCGCGCGGTGCACAAAAGAAAACTGTGGTGCGCGCCTTGGATCTCTCGACCGATGCGGTTACGGAATTTGTCGGGCACGATGCCGATACGGCAAACTCCATCATCCTTGAGCTTCATCGCCAAGACGGCGTGACTTATGTAATCACCGATCGCACGCCATTTTATGCGGAAATGGGCGGCCAGGTAGGTGACCTCGGTACCCTCGCAGGATTGCCCGTGGTACACGTGCAGCAAATTGGAAAAGCTCGCGCGCATGTGGTCGAGGGCGAGCCTGCATTGCTGGTGGGTCAAGAAATTTCGCTAGAGCTTGATACGGCACGCCGTCGTCCGATCGAAGCGCATCACAGCGCCACGCACTTGTTGCATTGGGCCTTGCATGAAGTAGTTGGCATGGATGCGGTGCAACAAGGCTCACTCGTCGATACCGAGCGTCTGCGCTTTGACTTTTCGTCGGGTCCGGTCAGCGCCGAGCAAGTCGAAAAAATCGAAGCGTTAGTGAACGAGAAAATTTCCGCTGCACATCAAGTCAGCGGCGGCGAGGTTGCTCACGCGAGCGTCAAAGGTCGTGCCGATGTGATGCAGTTTTTCGGTGATAAATACGGCGATCTGGTCCGTGTGGTGCAGATTGGTGGCGACGCGCATCAACTCAATGGTTACAGCATGGAGCTCTGCGGCGGCACACACGTTCGCAATACGAGCGAGATCGGACTTTTCAAAATCAAGAGCGAAGGCGCGATCGCAGCCGGTGTTCGACGCATCGAAGCCGCGTGCGGTGAGTCGGCGAAACAATGGATCGCTGGCCAAATCGACGCCTGCCGCGAAGAGATCAGCAAAGAGCTTGCGAAGATGAATCCTGCGCCTGCCGTAGATCTCACAGCGGAACTCGATATTGCCGCTTGGCGCAAACTTAGCGATCAGATTCGTGAACAACGCGTCGAGCAAGACAAAGAAGCCAAACGTCAGGCCGCCAAGGCTGCGGCCAGTGCGGCGGATGCAGCGCTGAGCGAATTGATTGCCAGCGCGCCGGCCTCGATTTGTTATGCCACCGATGCCGATGCCAGCTTGTTGCAAGAGCTTCTCAATGGTTTGAAAAAACGTCAGTTTGCTGGTGCTGCAGCGGTGCTCGTCGATGATGGCGAAAAACTTCATCTCGGCACTTATTGTGGAGTTGATGCCAAATCCGCAGGCAAAGCCGCTGGTGTGATTCTCCAACAACTCGCCGCCCTCGGTGGTGGCAAGGGTGGTGGTAATGCCGACATGGCACGCGGTGCTGCTCCTGATCGCAGTAAGCGCGCGGAAATCGAAGCTACGATGAACGTAGTAGTTGCCTAATGTTTTTATGAGCCTGACAGCCATAGTTGAGTTTCTTCAACGCGAGCTTCGCGTCGCCGAGTTGCCCGACTATTCTGGTGCGGTGAATGGCTTGCAGGTGCAAAATAGCGGCAAGGTCACCAAAGTGGCTGCTGCTGTCGATGCCTCGCTGCCCGTGGTCAAAAAAGCCATCGCGGCTGGTGCGGACTTGTTAATCGTGCATCACGGCCTTTTTTGGCAGGGCGCCCAACCACTTACTGGAGCATTTTACGAGAAAATCAAATGCGCGCTCGACGCCGATCTCGCGATCTACAGCGCGCACTTGCCGCTCGATGTCCATCCGCAGTGGGGCAACAACGCCCTACTGGCTCAGGCGATCGGCATGCAGGTGACGGGAACATTTTTGCCCTACAAAGGCATGCCCGTGGGTCTGTTGGGTGAGGTTGATCTGTCGCGCGAGGCATTGCTCACCACTTTAGAGAAAGCAGTCGGGGCGAAAGTCCACCTCTGCCCCGGCGGACCATCACAGATTCGCAAGATCGGACTGTGCACGGGTGGTGCAGGCAGTGAAATCGCCGCTGCCGCAGGTCTTGATGCCTTCATCACGGGCGAAGGCCCACACTGGAGCTATCCGATGGCCGAGGAAATGGGTGTAAATCTTTTCTACGCCGGTCACTACGCTACCGAAACCTTCGGAGTGCGACGTTTGGCTCGAGAATTGGCTACACAGTTTTCGATTGAAGATTTCTTCATCGATCATCCGACAGGTTTGTGATTTCACGGAATCAGAAAATGATTCTTTTTACCGAATGCTAATTTTTCTCTTGATATTAGAGGGCTGATAACGTAAGACCTAAATATCTCCTTGAAGCGAGCGATCAATTGTTCGCCTCGGGAGAGCCACCCCCACCAACCTCCGACCCCCAACCCCCAACCCCCAACCCCCAACCCCCAACCCCCAAAAATGAAAAAAAATATTAAGCACCTTGTGCTTGCATTGTTGTTCAGTGGTGCCGCTTGCGCTGCTGAGAAACCCTCGGTCGATTGCTCCAATGTTGCCGCATCGATTGAGTCCGAAGTCAAAGCGCGTCCATCGGACGTGCTGACTATAGTAGAAAAAGCGATCAAGCTTCATCCGTCTTGTTCTTGCGAGATTGTCAAAATGGCAATCCGTAGCATCGAGGCGGATCCGAAAAAGGTCGCTGACATCGTCGAAGTAGCATCAATAGCCTCGCCAGAAAACATGGGTCTCATTGAGAAATGTGCTGTTGCTGTTGCCCCCGACGCGTTGAAAGCGGTTCAAGAAGCTCTTGCTAAGCTTGATCCCAAACCAGCTACCGATGAATCGGGACATCCCTTGGATTTCCCGACAAATGGTCAAGCTGTGAATGTTGGCCCTGCTGCGGGACAGAATCCAGGTTCAGCCTATGTGCCTTGGATTTTTCCGTATCAACCGCCCGTTGTGATCGCGAATCCTGCGACCAATAACGATCGCCCAGACTGAGCCCGCAGCTTGTTTCGTTTCAAAAAACGAGATAAATGCAACTTCGTGATGAAAACACTCATGAAGCAGTGGCTTCGATCTTCGCGAGAGGGTCGAAGCCTACGGGAAAATGAATTACTCAAGAAGTTGTTGGTATTTCGCAGGAAAAATGCAATTAAAAGAAAATCACTCACGAATGATGGATTTTTTTCCAAATACCACAAAAAAAACTTGCCATTGGTTAGGAATTTGCGTATTCCTACCTCGTCAGCGCGGGCGTAGCTTAGTGGTAAAGCGCTATCCTTCCAAGTTAGACATGCGGGTTCGATTCCCGCCGCCCGCTCCACTTTCCTCAGAAAACAAATAAAACGTCCTCTGATTTCAGAGCAATCTGAATAACCAAAAACATTACACCTCGCAAAAACATGAAGACAATACTGAAATTTTCGATGCTCATCCTTGTTCTGAGCGCATCGCTTTTGAGTGCGGCGCCTTCCGTCGCTCCGAAATTCAAAAATGCTAAGCAGGCAGCTGCTTGGGTGGCAGCTGAGATTAAAAAAGATCCTGCTGCCGCGGCTGAGATCGCAGCTCTTGCCGCTGCCTCATCTCCACAGTTTGCAGGCGAGATCACGCAGGCTGCGATTGTTGCCGCGAATTCATCTGACTTGGGTGCTTCCCGGATTGTTGCCGCTGTGGGCAAGGCCGCCCCTGAGCAACTTGATACCGCTGCTAGCTTTGCTGTTGCTGTGCGTCCAGAGGCGGCCAATGAAGTCAATTCTGTTCGTGCAGCGCTGAACCCTTCAAGTAGTCCTCTCGACTTTCCCGGTTCTAGTAGTAATTCCGGTTCTAGCAGTAATTCCGGTTCTGGCGGCAATTCTCAAGTTGATCCAAGCACGCCTCCAGGTAGTTCATCTTCCACTGGTGGATTTTTCAACCAAAACCAGCCACCGGTTGTCAATCCCAATCCTGCTACCAATAATAATAGGCCTAAATGATTTTCATTAATCCCTCCACATTAATCCCTCCAAACTAACTCACATCATTCAAACTATGAAATACAAAACAGCATTTACATTTTCGGCGGTGGCTTCCTTCGGCGTTGCTTGTGCTCAAGGTCTCTACTATGTAGGTGACGAAACTTTCGAGAGCTCGCCGATCCGCTGGACCGTTGGTGCTAGCACCGTCTTTGACGACAACATCAACCCAAGTGTTACTGCTGGGCCAGGCAAAAATGAAGAAGCTTGGAGTTTGAATCCTACTGTCGGAGCAACTTTTAGCGCTAAAAGTCCACAAACTACCATTGATTTGTTCGCTCGTGCTGGTGTAAACTATTACCTCACTTCATCCGATCTCAGTGGTGCTGATGACACCACGCCCAACGGCCGCATGTCCTTGGATCTGACCCATCGTGCGAGTGAGCGCCTTCGTTTCTCGAGCCGCAACTTTATCTCCTACGAAATGGAGCCAGAATACGCTTATGGCATTTCTAATCAACGTGGTAGCGATCCGTCTGCTTTTTGGACGTCGGACAATTCCGCAGGTTATCGTTGGACCGAGCGTGTAGGTTCCTTCACTGGATTTGCTCTATCTGGTTACTTATCTGACGCACCTAATAGCGACCGCAATTCGTGGGCAATTTATCATCAAATGCGTTATGCTGTAAGCCCGCGCTCCACGATGACCGCTCAGTATCGCTATGCCGAATGGACAGGTGGTAATCCGTCCGATTCCGAGAACCATTATTTGACCGCTGGCCTTGAGCATCGTCTCAGCGCAAACTCGATCGCTGTATTGAGTGCTGGTCTGCAGCTGCGCGACGTTGCTAATGGTGATAGCAGCACTAACCCATATTTTGAATTAGCTGTCAATAACAGAGTAAACAGCAGCTTTAGCATCCGCGGTTTCACGCGCTACAGCGTGGAAGACCTTGACACCATTCGCCCCGTGGGCACTGCAACTTATGAGTTCAGCGATCAGCAAGTATTGCGTGTTGGTTTGACTGGTGAGTATGTTTTGACACCGCGTCTCTCAGGTTTCGGTGGCATCGATTATGTTAGCTCAGGGTTCGACGCTGGCAACCTGATTTCCAGCCCTACTTCTGCTCCAGCTACTGCTGGCGGTCTCGAAGAGGGGCTCGTGAACCTTCATGTTGGTTTGCGTGCAAAACTCAGCGATCAGTTGACTGGTGAATGCAGCATCAACTTCACTAATTCGGGTTCTGACTTCGAAGCTCGCGACTACGATCGCCTTCGTCTAAGTGCTGGTGTGAGCTACTCGTTCTAATTTTTTGACCCACTAGCATCTAACAAAAACTTCTAACAAGTCACAGATTTTTCACACTCCCGCAATGTTTTTCATTGCGGGAGTTTTGTTTGTAAGGTAAGTTCTTCACGAGCACTTCACCAAAGATCGTTCAACAATTATTATCACCCCTCCTACCCAGTTCTTCTGAACCCCTTTTTATATGCAACAACAAAGTTCCAATAGTGAAGCCGCCCTGCATGCTGTCGATTACTGGCAGGTGATCAAAAATCGCTATGGCGTAATCTTGATGACTCTTTTGCTCGTCTTCATGACCGCAGCTGTCATTACTTATGTGATGCCGCGTAAATTTGAAAGCCGTGCCGTCGTGCAGGTCAATCCCTCGAACCGCTTTGGCACTGTTTTCGGTGATAACAGCAATTTACAGAGTCAAATGACGCCGCAGTTCTTCGCTACGCAATTCGAAATCATTCGTTCTCAGCTGACGCTACGTCGCGTGGTCGATAAGCTGCGTCTCACCAATCGTTGGAATGTCTCGGAAGAAGAAGCTTTGATGACTTTGACGGGAATTGTGCAAGCACAAAACATTCGCGGCACTGACCTGATCGAAATCACTGTTCTTCATCCAGGCGCTGAAGATGCACGCGATATTGCCGTTGAAGTGTATGAAGCATACAAAACACGGCGGGTGCAGGAGGAAACAGATTTGTCCGAGAACGCGTTGCAACAATTGGAGCAGGCTGTACTTGAGCACTCTGACGTCGTAGAGGAGAAACGCAAGCAGCGTGACAACCTTCAACGCCGCGCGCCGTCGGTGGTGCGAGATTTCCTAACAGGCACCACTGGCAGTACTTACCAAAGCATGCAGGCAAATGTCGAGGCTCAAGTCGAAGCGGCAAAGTCGGGTCTTGCAGAACTTGATAGCATGATTGTTAGCATTGACAGACTCAATGCGGATGAGGTGATTCGCTATGCTGCGAACTTAGAATCTGCAGGACAAGATTTGAAAATGCTGTTTCCTGAATACCAAGAACAAGTGCGTATGCTGAGCGGTATGCAAGTGCAAGGCCTTGGAGCTCGCCATCCCAATGTGCTAGCGCAGAAAAGCTCGGTAGAAAGTCTCTTTAAGCAACTTCAAGCTAGTGTTGTTTCGTTTAAAGATTCATTGAAGCTGAAGCGCGAAACGAAAAATGCCGAACTCACAGAACTGAATAAGCGCCTCGTTGAGGTCAAGGAACTCAGTCGGGAAAACCTGATTCTGATGACTCAGATTCAAACGGTGCATGACGAGTTTATTACGCAACAAAAATTGCTCGATGAGATGAAGCAAAAGCTCACCACAGATCGCATCAATTTGCGCCAACCACAAAACATCATTCAACTCCACGAAGAACCCGTCGTAGCTCGCATTCCTTCCAGCCCGAAGGTAAACATTGCTCTCATTCTCGGCGCCGTTGTTGGTCTGGTGTTCGGTATCGGTATTGCTTTCTTTCTTGAATACCTCGACACCTCCGTTAAGACTCTTGAAGACGTGGAGCGCTATTTGCAAGTGCCCGTGCTCGCCGTGATTCCCAAAGATGTCGGCATTCTGCACAAGCAAAGTGGCATGAGCCCCGACGCCGAGGCTTATCGAATTTTGCGCACCAACATTGAGTTCAATCGCAAAAATCCCGAGGACAACGCACTCACGGTGGTTTCCGGTGGTGCCGGTGAAGGTAAGTCCACTACTTTGGTCAACCTCGCTTACATTTGCGCCCAGGGTGGCTACACTACGCTGATGATCGACGCCGACCTCCGTCGCCCTCGTTTGCACACGTTTTTTGACATCAATAACTCGGTCGGTCTTACCAACTACCTGACCACGGAATTGATGCTTGAAGACGTCATCCTGCAAACGCCGGTCGATAACTTGTTCTTCATGCCTTCCGGCATTCTTCCTGCGGATGCAGCAGGTATTCTTAACTCCCGTCGTATGTCGGAACTCATTGCCGATGTAAAACAACGCTTCGACCTCGTGTTGGTCGACTCGCCTCCGATTCTTGGCGTTAGCGATGCCTCGGTTCTTGCCAGCGAGGTAGACCTCACGATGATCGTAGTGCAACACCGTAAACTTCCACGAAACATGCTCCTCCGCGTGAAGCAATCCGTGGAAAACGTCGGCGGTCACGTGATCGGTGTGGTTCTCAACAACGTGGACGTCCGCAGTGATAGCCAATATCAATACTACACCAGCTACTATACCTACTACGCACCTGCCGAAAGCCAGATGCCACAGTCGGTGCCGAGCACGGCATCACGTCCGTCCACGCCTTCGGCTGCTTCCTCTTCCAATCAAAACGATACCTTGTATTAACCCCTGACACTTCATTGCTATCATGAAAAAATATCTACTTCCGCTACTGTCGATCGCTCTGATCATGCTCTCGCCATCAGCTTTGGCTCAAATCGTCAACGGCCGTGGCATCGAAATCCGCGTGCAAGGCGTTCCCATCGAGGAGAAAGGACGCATCGATGGCGCCTACTCCGTCTCTGACTCTGGCACCGTTCGTATGCCCCTCATTGGTGAAGTCAGCATCGCTGGTTTGTCCACCAATGCTGCTGCCGCTAAGCTTGAGGGCGTTTACAAGGAAAATGGCATTTACACCTCGCCGACATTCCAAATCAGCGCCACCAGTGCTGATGCCATCCGCCAAGATCAAGTTACCATCAGCGGCTTCGTCCGCGGTGCGGGTCCTAAGCCCTTCACTCCAGGTATGACATTGTATCAAGCCGTTGCTGCTGCCGGTGGTCCTAATGAATTCGGCGATATGAAAAGAGTATTGCTCATGCGCGGCAAAAACAGCCGTGTTTACAACCTGAACAATCTTCAAGATCGCAACATCATTCTTCAGCCGGATGATACTGTTGAGGTGCCCGAAAAAGGCATCATTCCCTTCCGCCGCTGATCGCGGTTCACACCCTTAACCCACTTCATGAAAAAAATCGGATTTATCCTTTTTTCTCTCGGAGTGGGTTTTTTGTGTGCCCAAGCAAAGGCGCAAGTTCAGCTCAAGGTGATTCCCGCAGAGCCCTCTGCGCAAGCGCCCGCGCCATCGCCGCAGGACTTTAGCGAGGTTAAAATCAATGAGGCTGTCCAAGCCTGGAAATCCCCATCACGCGAGCAACGCGAAGCCGCCTCCCAGTTCCTCAAAACCTGGGTGGAAAGTAACCCTGCTCAAGCAAAAATACTCCTCCTACGCCTGCTACGCGAAGCTCCCCAGCCGGAGGCCCGCGAGCGCTCCGCGAAGCTCCTCAGGATCGTCGCCGCTGCTGACTTCGACACCACCGGGGCAGGTTACATCGGCGTATCTCTCAGTCCTACAGGCATGAGCATCAAGTACCCCGACGAAAATTCCACCCTCATCGGCCTCCCGATCACCGCTGTCAGCCCTAGTTCTGCCGCAGAAAAATCAGGCATTAAGCCCGGTGACATCGTTGTCTCCGTCGATGATTTTCGCTGGGATGCGGTCGATCAAATCACCGATTTCGATCATGGCCTATCCGCCAAAATCCGCGCCAAAGGGGCCGGCGTCAACGTCGTTTTCGGTCTGATGCGCGATAAAGAAATCGTCAAAGTACCCGTCACTCTGAAACGCAGACCTGCGAATCTTGACAGGCTGCCCGTCGATATTCTCAACTTCAACGGAGCGCAAGGCGGTATCCAGCTCGGCCTCGTTCAAGGCATGCAGTTTGATAAAAAAATGATCGACGATCTCGTCGCAGAAGAAAAAAATAGTCCCGAATACTTCGAAGAGTGGCTCAAGCTGCAAGAACAGGCTCCCACCGCAAAATAATCAAACAAAGCAGCCCCGCCGCATAGCTTTGTTTCGTGGACAAATCGTGGAAAGATGTCATCATATCCCGCGTAAGCTACTCAACGCAAAAATCTCCCATTATGAGCAATCGTATCCTTCGTCAATTCGTCGCCTCGGCTACCCTGGCACTGGTGACCAGCTGTGCCGCGCAGGCAGAGCAACTCACCGATTTCAATGAAGTCGGTAAGCAAGTATCCATCCTCTTGCAAAACACCCACTTCAGCCGTGCCAAATGGGATGGCAAACTCGGCGAAAAATTTCTCGATACCTATCTGCGTGATCTCGACCCCAAGCGCATGTATTTCCGCCAACCCGATGTCGATCGCTTTCACAAAGAATACTCCGAGAGTTTGCACGAAATGCTCCTCCGCAAGACTAGCATCACCGCCGCGGAAGACATCTACAAGGTCTTCCAAGAACGCGTGACCGAGAGCTCGGAATTCATCAAAAAAACGCTCGCCGCTAATGAATTCGATTTCACCAAAGATGAAACCATCGAGCGCACCCGCAAGGATGCCCCTTATCCCAAAGATCTCGCTGAATCCCAAGCCCTATGGCTGCTCACCGTCAAAGACGCTGTGCTCGGCGAGGTCCTCCGCCGTGAGAACATCGCCCGCCTCGCCAAGGAGCAGGGGAAAGACGATCCGCTCAAAGGTGAGAAATCACCCGTAGAAAAAGTCCGCCTCCGCTACGATCGCCTCCAACGCAGCATCACCGAAGTCGATAAAGAAGACATCGCCAATTTCTTCCTTTCCGCCGTCACGCAAACACTCGACCCGCACACCGAGTACATGGGCTACCGCGAGATCGAGCGCTTCAAGGACAGCATGAAAAATGCCCTTGTCGGCATCGGCGCTCAGCTCCAAGAAGAGGAAGACGGAGCCACCATCATCAAGGGCATCGTCGTCGGCGGCCCTGCTGATAAGCACGGCGAACTCAAGCTCAATGACCGCATCGTCGGCGTCGATACCCTGAACACCGGCGATATGGTCGATATCATGTTCATGAAGCTCGATAAAGTCGTCGATCTGATCCGTGGCAAGGAAAACACCGAGGTCCGCATCAAGGTCGAGCCCGCAGGAGCCACCCCCGGCGAGAGCAAATTCATCACCATCACCCGTGGCAAAGTGGAAATGAAGGACGAGCAAGCCAGCGCCGAGATCATCGAGCGCAAGGACTCCAAGGGCAAGACCCGCCGCCTCGGCTGGATCACCCTGCCTTCCTTCTACATGGACTTCGACAACGGCGAGGCCAGCTGCGCTAACGATGTCAAAAAACTCCTCGTCTCACTCATGGAGGAAAAAATCGACGGCCTCATCATCGACCTCCGCGGCAATGGCGGTGGCTCCCTCGATGAAGTCCGCAAAATGACCGGCTATTTCATCAATCGCGGCCCCGTCGTCCAAGTCAAAAACGAACTCGGCCAGATCGAGGTCAAGGATACCGATGCCCGCGAGCCGATCTA
>CANHKJ010000011.1 GCA_947460915.1 Verrucomicrobiia bacterium | reverse complement strand
TTTTGTCAGAAAAATCTTGGCATTGAGGGCATTCTTGCCAGCACAGATGCCGAAGCGAATGTCAAAGCTCTCGCTGACCTAACCGATGGACAACTCGCCGATGTGATCATTGATGCCACAGGCAGTGTGCACTCCATGTCCACCTGTTTCCAATTTGCGGCCTTTACGGGTCGTGTCGTTTACGTGGGCATTACCACACAAGAACTCAGCTTTCCCCACGCTCCAGTGTTTCATCGTCGTGAACTAACCTTACTCGCGTCGCGAAACGCTCACCCCAGTGATTTCCCGAAAATCATCCAGCTCATCGAAGACAAAAAAATCAACACCGACATCTGGATCACTCACCGCATCACCATCGACGAAGTCCCCGAAAAATTTGCCCAATTCACCAACCCTGCCATGGGCGCCATCAAAGCCATCATCGAAGTGCAATAAGGAGAAGGGATTTACAATCCCTTTCTTCACTCAAATTCTTTTCCCGTCCTACAAAAGGGATTGCAAATCCCTTCTCCATACTCACCTCTCACCAACCATCATGAAAACCATCGCACCATTTACCTTCGGCGTCGGCGATCGCTTCGCCCACCAAGCTTCCGCACAACTCGCCGCATTCGTTGCCGCTTCCTCACAAGGCGTTGAAATTGTTCCTGTCTGGAATAAGTCGAATCGCGAGCATACCATCATCGGCTCCGAGCCATCGGGCACGCGCGAGGCCGCAGATGCAGCGGTATCGGCGCTTGCTTGGGATAAAGAATACCACCTCGATGCCGACCACATCAACCTCAGCACCGTTGATCGCTTCATCGCGCCCTGTGATTTTTTCACGCTCGACGTAGCTGATGACATTGGCCAAGCAGCAGCTCCAGCTGACGTACAAGCATTTCTGCAAAAACATGCTGAGTTGGTTGGTTCGATCCAGATTGATGGCATCGATACACCGTTCGTCATTTCCCAAGAAGAAGCCGAGCGCATTTCTAACAAATTCTTGCTCGCTACCCAAAAAGCTGGTGCCATCTATCGCCACATTCTCGCTGCCAAAGGCCCTGACTTTATCACCGAAGTCTCGATGGATGAAACCGACTCACCGCAGACGCCTCCTGAATTGCTCTTCATTCTTGCCGCTCTGAGCGATCAAGAAATCCCGATCCAAACCATCGCCCCCAAGTTCACAGGGCGCTTCAACAAAGGTGTCGATTACGTCGGCGATGTCGTGCAGTTCGAAAAAGAATTCAATGACGACCTCGCCGTGATTGCCCACGCCGTCAAGGCCTACGGTTTGCCATCGACCCTGAAACTCAGCGTGCATTCCGGTTCTGACAAATTCTCGATCTATCCCGCGATCCGTCGCGCGCTTCAACGCACGGGTGCCGGACTGCACATCAAAACAGCTGGCACCAATTGGTTAGAAGAGCTGATTGGTCTCGCCGAAGCTGATGGCGAAGCTCTGGCACTTGCCAAAGAAATCTACGCCAAAGCCCTTGATTACAAAGACTCGCTTTGCCAACCATACGCTACAGTCATTGACATCGATGATGCCAAGCTACCCTCCGCTGAAAGCGTAAACTCTTGGACCAGTGCTCAATATGTGAACGCCTTGCGCCACATTCCGAGCTGCTCCGAATACAATCCGCATTTCCGACAACTCTTGCACGTCGGCTTCAAGATCGCCGCACAACTCGGCTCACGCTACACCGATGCCCTCAAAACGCATCGCGAAATCATCGCCAAAAACGTGACCGAAAATCTTCTCGACCGCCACGTCCGGCCTTTGTTTCTTTGAGATTCTTTAGACAAGCACTTCGCATCCGAAGCAGAGCACAATTCTTTGTGCCTGATTCGGCGTGTGAATTTCGTTAGGGACAATCACTCGATTTGCGGTAGTCAAGGAACGATCAAGGGCGTGCCTTTTTTCAGGTTGTATTCTTTGACGGGGCCACCTGCGACCGAGACTTTGCGGATGCCATCGAACTGGGGATGAAGCACAATTTTTGTTGGTTTGCCATCTTTCCATGTCGCGTCAACAGTGACCCCGCCGCGGGCGCGCAGCCCCGTGAAGGTTCCTTGGGACCAGCCTCGAGGGATCGCGGGGAGAATGCTGATGGTGCCCTCGTGAGACTGAACGAGCATTTCACAGATTCCCGCAGTGATTCCAAGATTACCATCGATCTGGAAGGGTGGATGGGTGGTGAAGAGATTGGGTAAAGTATTATGGGTGAGCAATCCACGGATCATGGCTTGGCATTTTTCTGGCTCGCCCAAGCGGGCCCAGAGAGCAGTGCGCCATGGCCAAGTCCAGGAGCGGCGTGAGTCACCTGATGTGCCGCGCGCTTCTAGCGAAACAGCTGCGGCTTTAGCGAGCTCGGGTGTCTGAGCACGATTGATTTGTGCTCCGGGATAAACGGCGAAGAGGTGTGAGGTGTGGCGGTGACCTGATTTTTCGAGGTCTGGTCGCTCGGTTGTCCATTCCATGATTTGCCCCCATGAGCCGATTTGTGGGCCTAACAGTTGAGCGCGAGCAGCTTCCACCCGCTTGACCAAGGGATCATTGAGGCCAAGAACTTTGGCGCTTTTGAGGGTGTTCGTGAACAGATCCCAGACGATTTGTTGATCGTGCGCGACGCCGTCTTCGCGCGGCCCGTGCTCGGGAGACCAGCCCTTGGGCACGACCAATTTGCCATTGCTGTCTTGCTTGAGGTGATCGAGCCAGAACTCACAAACGGCAGCAAACATCGGCCAAGCGCGTTTTTCCAAAAAGACCCGATCGCCTGAAAACGCATAGTGTTCCCAAGCGTGTTGCACCAACCATGCCGAGGCGGGCAGGTTCCACTCCCAGCCATTGCCGCCGAAGGCATTGACGGATGTGCGCATGGTCCAGCCAGGTGTTTTTTCGCCAAAGGCTTTTTGTGTGGCGCGAGTGGCAGCCGGCACGCATGCTTCGAGCCAATCAAAAAGCGGCATGTGACAATCGGCTAAGTTGGCGGGCTCAGCCAGCCAGTAGTTCATCTGGATATTGATGTTGGTGTGAAAATCCGCAAACCAAGCGGGCTTGTTTGAGTCATTCCAGATGCCCTGCAAATTCGCAGGAAGAGTGCCGGGGCGTGAACTGCCGATGAGAAGATAGCGACCGTAATGAAACATGAGAGCCTCGAGGGCGGGATCGTTTGCACCTTTTTGATAGGCGAGCAGGCGCGATGGGGTATCGAGCGCTGGAGCCTCGCCGAGATCGAGTGAGACGCGAGAAAAGAATGATTGGTGGTCTTTGATGTGGTCGGCGAGGAGTTGGTCAAAACTTTTCGCAGATGCTGCGTTCGATTGTTTTTCCGCGATGCTAATGGCCTCGCCAGAACGCCAATTTTTCTTCTCATCCATGATGTAGTTGGTGGCGGCGGTGAGAATCAACAAGACTTCATCGCAGTTTTCGTAGCGAAGTTGTTGGTTTTCTGCTAGAATTTTACCACCTTTGGCTTGGGCAACGAGTTTGGCTGCGTATTGAAGGTCGTTAGGAAGTTTGGCCGCGAAGCTGATGCTCTGGCCTGCGGCGCTAGTGACCGCAGTGCGCGAATCCTTGAGAGTGAGCTTGCCGCTGAGTTTGCCGGGGGCTGATGCTGTCATGCGCATGATTACGGCTTGATCGGGAGCACTAGCAAATGCGCTGCGCTGGAAGGTGACACCATCCATTTGCCACTCGCCGGTGTGCACGCCGGTTTCCAAATTGAGCGCGCGGGTGTAGCCATCGGGCGCAGCTTGGGAGAGCCCATCGAGGGCGATTTCTGCCACTTGAAAATGCGTGACTTCTGCCGAAGGCGAAAAACTCACGCGATAGTAGGCATAGGATTCGGGCGTAGCAATCGGATAGGACTTTTTCAAATGACGGCTCGCAAAGGGCGCTTCGTCCTTGTGCTCGTCGAGCAAGGTCCACTGCTTGCCATCGAGGGATCCTTCCATTTTCCATGAGCTGGGGTCACGCTTTTCAACATCGTTGGCGGATGTGATGCTGTAGGATGAGACTTTTTTCGGGTCGTTGAGCTTGAGCTGCCACACAACGACTTTGCCGTTGTGCTCGATGCACCATTTGCTGTTTTGGCCATCGATGGAAGCAGCAACATCTTCGTTGGCATTGAATGGAACGTGCCCACTTTCGCATGTGACATCATACTGAATGGAGCCTGCGGCATCAATCAACAAATCACCAAAGG
This sequence comes from Verrucomicrobiia bacterium, assembly GCA_947460915.1. Lineage (GTDB taxonomy): Bacteria > Verrucomicrobiota > Verrucomicrobiia > Verrucomicrobiales > Akkermansiaceae > UBA956. The sequence continues at coordinate 19,941 of CANHKJ010000011.1, read as the reverse complement.
TTTGATAACAACCGAACTCATTAACGTCGTAGCCACCGCTGACATTCTCTCCGCCAGTCCACAAGGAATCGACATTGAACTGGAGCCGATCCGACTGTGCACCGCCGAAAAGCATCGCTCCTAGGCGGCCATTGCCAATGGGGAGAGCTTCTTTTTCCCAATTACGCGCGCCATCAAGGGATACGGCTCCAAATGACTCAACGATGGCCGCTGTGCCACCCGTGCCACCTTGAGACGGGACTCCAAAACGGATTTCCAGAGGAGCGGCCAGACAGGCGCCACTAAGAGTGCTGATTGCGACGTTGGTAAGAATGCGTTTCATATCGTTTGTGTGTGCGAGACTAGACTGATCTGGTCGCAGCAGCAACTGGCTTTTAAGGGAATTTTTTCTACTCCAAACTCGTGATTTCATTTCATGGCAGTATTGCATTTTGTTCTTCTCTCCGACTAGTTGGTTTGCTACGATTGGCGCATGGAAAAACGCAGCAACAATCCGATCGCGATGCGCGCTAAAATTCTGAAATTTGCTGGGGAGGAGCTTTGTCGCTATGGATTTCATGCGTGGAAACTCAACACTGTGGTCGAGCGCGCGGGAATCACGAAAGGCTCATTATTTCATCATTTCAAGAGCAAGGAAGATCTCATGATGCATTGGATGGAAGAAACATTACCTCCTTTGTTAGAAGAAGAATGGCTAAGTCCCCTCGCCTCGGCGGATCCGATCAGTGCCTTACAGCAAATTTTTCGGCACAGAGCGAAACAATTGGAACAAGCACCCGCACATGACTACGCTAGTCATCGGTTGACGATTTTGGTCGCCTCAGTGCAAGCAGATGACATCGCTTTGCTGGGCATGCTTCGTGGACTGCACCGCCAATGGCTCGATGGGATCAGTCATGCGTTGCGTGAAGGTCAGAAAAATCAGAGCGTGCACCCTGCGATCATTCCCGAGGAGGAAGCAGGCGTCATCGTAGCGGCCAGCACTGGAGTTGAACTCCTTGTAAAAACACAAGGCACGGCGATGGTGGCTGGCTTTCTGAGATCAACGGTAGCCTATCTTGAAACATTACGCCCGGCATAGTGCCACGGCATTTGCAGCGGCGTATTCGCGGGCGTGAGTGAGGCTGATTTTGATTTCGCCGATCTGATGTTGATCACAAAAATCCTTAGCCTTTCCGGTGATTTGCAATGTGGGCTCCCCCAGTTCACCACGCAAAATGTTCATGTCCAACCAACCGAGTTCCTTACCAATGCCGGTGCCAAAGGCTTTCGCTACAGCTTCTTTGGCAGCGAAACGTGCGGCGTAATGCAACTCAGGACGCGCTTTGGTCTGACAATAGGCGATTTCCTCGGGAGTAAAGATGCGCTGCACAAAGCGATCACCGAACTCGGAGATCGACGAGGCTATGCGCCCGACTTCCACCACATCAATGCCTATGCCGAATACGTTCATTTTCTCTCGAAAAATTCTGCTCGGCACGTGATCGAATGTCAATCAGCGAGTGGGAGACATGGTGTAGAGAGACATGCTGCACGCGTAGGCTTTGTCCAATGACATGCGCTTGCATTCATGGCCTTTGCCCCAAGAATCCGAGTAAATGATTTCGCTGGTCTTCTCATTGTAACCGATGATCAAGCGCATGTGACCACCGCTCGCTTGCGGAATGTCTTTTTCCTTGAACATTCCCAGACGCAGGCACCAACAAATGGGCAGACCTTGATCGATGTATTCGCGGACCTTTGTCATGTAACGTCTGCAGCCTGATTGCTCACTTTTGACTGCTGCGAAAATTTCATCATCAGCTTTATGCCAAAAGTAAGCAGGGTTAAGAATATACCCTTCGGATGCCTTGATTTCCTTTTTGCCAACTTTTTTCGCAGCTTGATTGTAGGCGCGAACATCGGCATCAAATTGCCGCTCAGTGAGCTCATAATGTTTGGTCGTACGAATGTGCAACTTGCCGACGATTTTCTTGAATGCCTCTTCCATCTCCTCTGGACTGGTGCCGAATTGGGAGGTATTGGCAAGTTGAGCGATCTCGTGTTGATCGACATCGAGACCGTAATACATGGCTACGCGTGAGATTGAGGCGACAGCACAATACCCTTTTTCGCCTTGATCGACCATCGGCACTGATTCGATGAGAGTGTCTCCATTATCCTTGTGAACTACGTTACCAGCGAGCGTACTGCGGCCTGCGATTTTTTTCGCGCCAACATTGCTAGCCGATGCGATCCGAATGCGCAAAAACTCGGCACGGTCCGCGCCGTAATCATCCTTACCTACACTGGCCTCGAGCAACCATGCGGTGTCACCTTTTTTCCACATGTAACCGAGAACTTTAACGGCGGAGGTAGACTTGCGCTCTTGACCAGCAGATCCAAGTTTTTCGTCTAGTCGCGCGCGCCACTCTTGGAACTTTGTTAACAACTCTTTGGATTTGATCGGTCTGTCATCGCCACGATTGAAAATCGAAACGTTCCAACCCGCAATCAAACCAGCATTGCCCTTGACCACGACCTCACCGAGATCCTCGTCAAAAAGCGAGAGCCTGCCGCCAGAACCACGCAGACCGTCTTTGAGCGTGGATAGCCACTCGAATCCACCATACGTTTGCTCAGGTAACTCAATGCCGCGCTTTTTCATCATTTCACGGCGCATGTCTTCCATCCGTTTTTGATCATCGCTCGGCTTGGTATGGAACTTTTTTTCAAGGTCAACGAGGGTCGTTTTCCACAAGTTTTCCGAGAGTAGAACTGAGTCCAAAGCTGCGGGCTGAGGCTTCGAGCTGGTGACTATGGTCTGTGCTTGCAGAGTCAGAGCCATAGCTGCGACGGAGATGATTTTGATCATGGGGATGTGCATCGTCGGTGTGTGTAATTTCCTAAGCCTAACGAGTGCAAGAATTATCGCAATAGTGAAATGAGAAAATTTTGTGTGCCGCACATTTCACCTGTTTCAATCGATTGATGCGCCTCTGGGTTGACTTTTGATCATCAGCTGTGGATAGTCGGGGCGAGTGCTCGTTTATTTACATATTCCCTTTTGTCACCGCATTTGTCCGTATTGCTCGTTTTACAAGCACACGCCTGGGCAAACACCGATTGGGGAATTCATCGATGCGCTGCTTTTGGAAGCCCGCACTCGAATTTCGACTCTAGATCAAGCCCCCCGCACCTTGTTTCTCGGTGGTGGAACCCCGTCGATGATGTCCCCTTCTCATTTGCGCACTTTGTTTACTGGGCTTCAGCAGGTGATCGATTTCTCAACCTTGGATGAAGTCTCGCTGGAGGCAAACCCGGCCACTTTTGACCGCAGCAAGGCACACCTTTTTCGCGAACTGGGAGTAACTCGTGTCTCGCTGGGGATTCAGTCATTTTCCGATGCTGTTCTGCAAACCTTAGGCCGAGAACATAGTCCGCAACAAGCTCGTGAATCGGTGGAAATTCTTCGTTCCGTGGGCATGCCTTCCATCAACATTGATCTGATGTTTTCCATCCCGGGTCAAACTTTGCAGATCTGGCGTGACACCTTACAACAAGCGATCGACCTCGCCCCCGATCACATTTCTGCATACAACCTAACGTATGAGGAAGATACCGCATTTTTTCAATCCCTGCTTCAAGGCGAGATGGCGGACGATGAACTAGTCAATCAAGAGATGTTTTACTTGGCGCATGAAATTCTCACCAAACAAGGGTATCTGCACTATGAGACATCCAACTACGCAAAAATCGACCACAAGTCATCACACAATCGCGGTTATTGGCGTGGCGAACAATACCTCGGTCTAGGCCCTTCGGCAGTCTCAACCTTGCAGCGAATTCGCTCCAAAAACATTCCCGATACAGCAAAATACATCGAACTGATGAAAAACATCGGCCATGCGCAATCAGAGGCAGAAAAACTCAACGATGAGGCGTTGCGATTGGAGCACATCGCCATGGGATTGCGCACGATGGATGGGATTCCACTCGATTTATTGGATTTTGCGGGAAAAAAGCGTGCTAGCGATCTCCAAGAGCTCGACTTGCTGATCATCGAGAATTCGCACATTCGATTGACGCTCAAGGGCTCATCTCTCGTTGACCCGATCGCAGCTGAGCTAGTCTAATATTTTTTCAACAATGGCACGAAAATTGCTTTCCAATAGCAACTTTTTGTTACATGCTTGTGCCGCCCCATGGCGGACGTATCTCTCCATCACTCGCTGAACCAGCAGCAGACGCTCACTCCTCAAATGCGCAGGAGCTTGGAGATCTTACAATCAAATAGCATGGAACTGAGTCAGATGATTCATCAGGCCATGGAGCTGAATCCCGTTCTTGAACAACAAGATGATTACCCGGATGAAGGGCCTGATGATGAGGTCGAAGACTATGATGACGACAATGATCTGGCGCATTTGAACGAAACCGATGACGACTATCGCGAGCGTGAAATCCATCAAAATGCGAGCAACAGCTACTCTGCTGATGATGAGGAGCGGCGCCAGTTTTTATATGAATCCATTGTTGCTCCCGAGACTTTGCAGCAATTTCTGACCCAACAGGTGCAACAATCGATCATGCCTGATGAAATCAAGCAGATCACCATGGCGTTGATTGGCAATCTCAATGAGCGCGGTTTTCTTGACATGCCGCCTGAGCAACTAGCTGAGCGGCTTGAAATTAATCCCCGATGGATGAAGCAAGCTGTGACTTTATTGCAATCGTTTGATCCACCAGGCATTGGAGCGGTGGACTTGCGTGATTCACTGCTCATTCAGCTCCGCAGGCTCGGCCGTGAAGATTCACTGGAATACAAAATTTGTGATCAATATCTCAACGATCTCGCTCGTCGCCACATGAGCCAAATCGCTCGTGCCCTCAGCACCACTCCGGAGCGCGTGGCAGAAGCCACCGAACGCATTGCCCGCCTCGATCCCGATCCAGGAGGTTCATTTAGCCCCACGGCCAATCCGCACATCACGCCCGATGTCATCATCCGCCGCACTCTCGATGGCAGCTTTGAGGCGGAGCTCACCAATGATCACATTCCTCGTCTGCGCATCAGCGATTTTTACAAAAGTCTGCTCGCCAAAACCGGTAGTGACAAAAAAGCGCTCGAATACATCCGCGACAACATTCGCGATGGTCGCTCGATCATCAGCTCCATTTCACTTCGCCAAGAAACGATACTCTCAATCGCATTGCGAATCATCGAGCGGCAAGAACCCTTTTTGCGCTATGGACACGCCAAATTACGACCAATGACTATGGCGGAAGTCGGCGAAGACTTAGGGATGCATGCCACCACCATCTCACGCGCAGTGGCAGGCAAATACATCCTCACCCCGCATGGTATGATGGAAATGCGCGCCTTTTTCGCAACGGGCTACCAAACTTCAAGTGGAGCTGAATTTTCCAATGCTGCTGTGCGTGAAGCAATACAGACATTGATCAACGCAGAAAATCCTGCCAAACCGTTATCTGACGACGCTCTCACCAAGGCGCTCAACACCAACGGCATCGATATCAAGCGAAGAACGGTGGCGAAATATCGCGAACAACTGCACATCCTGCCCTCTCACTTGAGAAAGCGCTGATAGGCGAACGATCAGAATGTCACTTCAAACCAAATGCCACTATAAACGTAGTCATCCGCATTGCCATCAAGACCGAGTGAAGCACCGATGAAAGGTGTGAGCGAGACATTACTAGCGATTAAATACGTATAGGAAAAACGCGCAGCGGCATCATTCCAACCATTGCGATCGTAGTAGTCATCAACCATACTCAGCTCACCCGTGATGGTGATGAAGGATTTATCATTCAACGCAGCACTCCACTCCAACTCCGCTTTGCCGTAATAGGCCTCGGCACCTTCATCATAGAGCCATTCAAGGTTGAGGTCCCAGTCCTCGTTCACATGCCATGTGAAAAATGGACCTGTCTCCCATCCGTCCTTGAATCGACTGCCACTGAAATCGCGATAGCCCAGCAGCCATCCCGCACTGTAATTTTCTGAGTCATAGCGCAAGTCGACAAATCCCGATACCTCAGCAAAATCATTGCCCGATCCCGTTCCCGTAGCATACCAGGCGCCGAAGTTCACGCTCCAGTCATTGTTCAGAGCAAAGCCCGTTTCGAGCTGGAAATCAAACACTTCATCCGCCAAGTGAAAGCCACGATGAATCGACTCCGAGCGATAGCCTGTCACGGCCTCGATCCCAATGGGCATGGCGCCTTCAATTTCCGCGAGGCAAAGGCCCGGCACTAACAAAAAAACTCCGCTCAATGATTTCAACATGCGCCACTATACATCGCACACCACGAAATGAAAACCATAAATCTGCTTTGAAATTATCGGAAAACAAAGTTAGTTCAAGGAAGTGACGAACTTGCCAAGAACGAGTTACTTCGCCAACCTTTGCACCTCTAGCAACAAAAACATCGGAAATTCCTCCGCCGCAAAATGTTCTGCTTTGCTGCGCGGACCCACTTGGGAGCGCCGATGACTAAAAAGCTCTTCGCAATCAGTAACAGCTAATCCCGCTTGTTTCATCGCTTGAAAATAAAGAGGCAGCGGTCGATGGTAAAAAGTCGTGGTCTCACTAACAGCACGTCCAGGATGAGTAATGATCGGTATGCTCATTGCAGAGCCATAGCGATCCATCCGGCGATACTGGATTTTTTTCTCTTGATCCCAGCCCCAGTGCGATTGCTTCGGCATGCGGAAACACGGGTGCATGAAAACCATCAGCGCCTTACCTTGCGGCTTCAGAGAGATGGCGAGGTTGTGGCAAAGACCATCGAGATTTTCCACATCGTGAACTGCCATGATATTGAGAGCCACATCGTAGCTTCCATCAGCCCAAGCGCCAGGTGCTGAGGCATCGGCCACTTCATAGATCAAGCAGGGCTCTTGGGCCGCCCGATTCACCGCAGATTCAATCAACTGCGGGCTGGCATCCACACCATGCACCCGCGCGGCACCAGATTGCAATAGCAGCTTGCCGATAAAGCCTTGACCACAACAAAGATCTAACACTCGCGCACCGCTAAGCTCACCCAGACGCGCCATGATCGCGGGAACGATGATGTTTTTGTGATAATCAGAACCCTCGTCACCAACAAGCTGATCGTACCACTTCGCCACCTGATCCCAGCCTTTTTCCTTGCTAGTCGCGCTGTGCTTCACGGGCCGATGTTTCGTGCGCTCTACCGGATCTGTTTTGCGCTCGAAGCTGGCTTTTTTCTTGGGTTGCATTTTTTCCCAAAAGGGCGTGCCACCTTTGCGATTGCTTGATGGGTCTTGCAAGTTGCGATTGGACTTCATAAATTTTGATTAGATTGGCATTTCTCGGCGTCCTTGCATGGCACGCAGCAACGTTAACTCATCAGCATGCTCGAGCCCTCCGCCCGCAGGCAAACCCTGAGCAATGCGTGTAACCTTACAGCCATAGTCGCGCAACATCTCCGCGAGATAGTGCGCCGTGGCTTCCCCCTCGACGTCGGAACCAAGGGCTAAAATGATTTCTCCACCTCGACTCGCACGCCGCATCAGTGAATCGATGCGCAAGTCATCCGGCGTCACATGGTCGAGCGGTGATAATTTTCCACCGAGACAATGATACACGCCGCGAAATGAGCCAGAGCGCTCGATCGGCAACACATCAGTCGCTTGCTCGACCACGCAAATCAGTTCTCCATCACGCCCCTCCTCATCACATGCCGCACAGTGCTCTTCTGTAGCAAAAAATCCACATGTTGGGCACATGCAAAGCTCCTTTTCAGCACGCTGTAATGACGCGGCAAGGGCCAAAGGCTCAGCCCGCTTGTGCTGAAGCAACCACACCGCCATACGCTCGGCACTCCGTGGTCCCACTCCCGGCAGTCGTTTCAATTCTGCCACTAACTCACGCACCGCTTCTGGATATTCCAATTTTGCCATCGATCGATTTTTTTCTTACACTCCGAGGGAAAATCATCAGCCGTTTTCCTGTTTGGGCGACTGATCCACCACCAACACCTCTCTAACTGATTTCAGTTCCACTCCCGGTAGAGAATGCTGTTTTTCACAAGGCAATTCATGGCGCTTGGCATACACAAACGCGCAGATCCCGCTCCACAAACCCGCTGCAATCGGCATGCAGGGAGCTAGTTTCCATGAGGCTAAAGCAAGCACCGGAATCCAGCCCATTGCCAGCAGCATCAAACTCAGCCAAATCACCCACTTGCGCCACAATCCTGGGCTCGATAGAATCAAAAAAACGGTCAAATACGCCATCACTGCAGCAAATACCAGCACACCACCCGCCGGAACCTCGCGCATGCCCTCACCCAATCGGCTCGTCCACATCGTAATCTCCTCATTGGGCTGATCCCAAAAATTCATCGAGCCCAAACCCAACACCAAGGCCAGCGACATGGTGCCGATCAGTAAAGTCGTAGAACCTACGGTTCCCGGAATTCGTGCGGTTTTGCGTTGCATGCTTCGCCCATGGATGTAGCACGATCTCGCGCACTGTCCAAGAGAATAAAAATCTGCACCCAAAGCACGCATTGCCCCTTCTCTGATTGCGTATTTTCAAATCAATTAAATTTCCCCTTGCGCATTCTCGCGCAGTGGATTTGATTTCTTTTCCCATTCACCATCACATGCCCATCGTTCTCGCCATCGAATCATCTTGCGACGAAACCGCCGTAGCAATCGTTGCAGGTGAACGTGGGCAACGCACCTCGATTCTGGCATCAGAAATATCGTCGCAAATCCCCTTACATCAACCCTACGGCGGCGTTGTACCAGAGCTCGCATCACGCAGCCATTCGCTTATCTTGCGACCGCTCGTCGAGACAGCCCTTCAGTACGCAGGCTTAAAAATGGCGCAGCTTGATGCATTTGCTGCCACCGCAGGGCCTGGACTCGCATCCTCTCTACTCATCGGCAACACCGCTGCCAAGGCCATGGCAAGCGCGATGCGTAAGCCATTTCTCGCCATCAATCATCTGGAAGGCCACTTACTATCTCCGTTCATTGAAGTCACCGAACTCCCGCCGCACATCGCACTGATCATCTCTGGTGGACACACTCTATTACTTCGTGTCGATGCCCCTGCATCCTATCGGAAGCTCGGCAGCACTCTCGACGACGCCGCGGGTGAGGCCTTTGACAAAGTCGCCAAAATGATCGGTCTTCCCTATCCCGGCGGCCCTAACGTCGAACGTAGCGCCCGGGGCGGCAATGCCAGCGCTTTCTCCTTTCCTCGCGGGCTACTGCACGAACCGCATTTCAATTTCTCCTTCTCCGGCCTCAAGACCAGCGTGCTCTACACTTTGCCCAAGCTCGAAAATCTCGATGATTCCCTCGCCGACCTCTGCGCCTCATTCCAAGCCGCCGTCATTGATGTTCTGCTCCAAAAATCGCTTCGCGCCTGCAAGGAACAAAAACTGAGCCATCTCGCGATTTCTGGTGGCGTATCCATGAATCAAGCACTTCGCCTCGCATTCCAAGGCGCTTGTGAATCAAAAGGGATCAGCCTCACACTCTCTAGCCCAGCTCTTTGCACCGATAATGCCGCGATGATTGCCTTCGCCGCCCTACTCCGCCATCAGTCGGGACAAAACGACCCGCTCGATAGCCCCATCCACCCCAACTTGCCACTCGTCTCATGAAACATTACACCGTTAAAGTCACACTCTACGGCATCAAGCCTGAAATCTGGCGCCGTTTCACTGTTCCCGCCAACTTGACATTCGCGCAATTTCACACCGCCCTGCAATACGCCATGGGCTGGGAGCACCAATACGATCACGAATTTCGTCACGGAAAAGGCAAATTTTTGCGCGATGTCATCGCTCAGCCGAATTCCGAACGATTCAAGGGCGCCGATAGCTTCCAAAACGAAAACGACGTCACCCTGCAGGGATTTATCGGCAGAAACAAACTTCCCAAACGCTTTCTTTACCTCTACGACTACGCCGATGAATGGGTGCACGAGGTCGCGATCGAGAATTCATTCGAATCTGAGGAAACCGAGCCAAAAATGCTCGAAGGCGCGCGCGCCTGCCCACCCGAAGCCTGCGGTGGCACGATCGAATACTACGAACTCTGCGAGGGCATGTGTAGTTGGTATGAAGGGATCTGGGATCCGGAAATTTTTGATATTTCCAAGTTCGACTTCAAGCCCAAGCCCAAACGCAAACTCGGCCGTCGTCGCTAAAAAACAACTACTCGCTGATTAGACTGTAATCATGCACGGAAATTTAGTTGTGCCTTGGCGAAATATCCTTACTCTCACCCACGTATCCACGTTACCAATGAAGAAAATGCATATTATACCCAAATTCCTGAGAATTGCGGCCATTGCTTTGTCTTGTGCTGTTGCGCAAGCGGAAGACTGGCTCTTACTCCCCGCAAAACCTGGCACCGCCAATGGCAAAAAAATTGTCCTACTTTCCGGCGATGAAGAGTATCGAAGCGAAGAATCCTGCCCGATGCTCGCCAAAATTCTCAGCCAAAAATACGGCTTCGATTGCGTCGTGCTCTTTGCCATCAATCCCGATGGTGGCTACATTGATTCAAATCTCCAGAATAACATTCCCGGCACCGCAGCGCTGAAATCCGCTGACTTAATGATCATCGGCACCCGCTTCCGCCAGTTGCCTGATGACCAACTTGCGCCCATCGCTGAGTTCCTCAATGCTGGCAAACCAGTTATCGGCTTCCGCACCGCCACGCACGCATTCACCGGTGGTGCCAAAACCGGCGATTTTGCATGGGCTCAATTCGGTCTAAAAATCCTCGGTGAGCAATGGGTCAATCACCATGGTCAGCACATGAAAGAAGGAACCCGCAGTGTCATCGAGGTAGCCAACGCCAAGAACGAGGTTCTCAAAAATGTCGGTGAAATTTTTGGCACGACAGACGTTTATGGCATCGCCAATCTCGATCAAAATGCCTCCACCATCTTGATGCGCGGAGCCGTGACAGAAACCCTCGACCCCACCTCGAAAAACCTTGATGGACCCAAAAACAATCCCATGATGCCACTCGCATGGCTTCGCGAATACACAGCACCCAATGGCACCACCAAGGGAAAAGCATTTTGCACCACTCTTGGAGCATCCTCCGACTTTGCCGATGAAGATCTTCGTCGTCTATTTGTCAACGTCGTTCACCAACTCACAGGTAAGCCTGTTCCTGACAAGGCCGATGTCTCCTACGTCGATCCCTTCACCCCCAGCGATTACGGTTTCCTGAATGATGCTGGTTACTACAAAACTCGCAATCTCAAGCCAGCTGACTTCGCCCTCGGGAAATCCCCCGTCACCAAAGTCCGAGTGAAAAAGACTGCTGATAACGCATCCCACGCACCTGCGGAGGACCCAATTGCCGCTACCTCCGCGCGCCCACAAGCCGTAGCAGCACCACTTGAAGGAGAGAAAATTGTTCTCATCGGCAATGGCTTGGCTGAACGCGATACCTACTACAGCCGCATCGAGACTGAGCTCCATCTGCGCTTTCCTGACAAAAAGTTGCTCTTCCGCAACATGGGCCGCCAAGGTGACACGCCCGGCTTCCGTCCCCATCCCTCACGCAATTCCCAATGGGCCTTCCCAGGCGCCGATCAATTCAATCCAGAATACAAACCACACGCAGGCAATGGATTTTTCTCCACGCCCGATCAATGGTTAACCCACCTTGAAGCAGACACCATCGTCGCCTTTTTTGGCTACAACGAGTCCTTCCGTGGTCAATCTGGCCTCGAGCGCTTTGAGCAAGAACTTGATGCCTTCGTTCGCCACACACTGAGCAAAGCCTACAACGGCAAACAAGCTCCGCGCTTGGTCCTCGCATCGCCTATTGCCTTCGAAGACCTCTCGAAAAAAATGGACCTACCCAACGGCGAAAAAGAAAATGCCAACCTCGCCCTCTACGCTGGAGCCATTCAGCGCACCGCCAAGAAGCACAATCTGACTTTCATCGACCTATTCACCCCCACCAAAGAGTATTACCCAACGGCAAAAACCCCGTTCACTGACTATGGCTTCCAGCCCAATGAAGAAGGCTACACCAAACTCGCTTCAATGATTGCCGATGGCCTCTACGGTCGCCAATCCCACCTCTCCAAAGCCGACCCCAAAAACGTTCACGCTGCTGTGAAACAAAAAGATTGGTTCTGGAACAACGACTACCACATCCTCAACGGTGTGCACTCTCATGGCCGCCGATACGCTCCCTTCGGTCCACAAAACTACCAAGACGAAGTCAAGAAAACTCGAGAGATGATGTCGCTGCGCGATGACCTGATTCACGCCGTAGCCACAGCAAAGACCACAAATCTTTCTGTTGATGACTCAAAAACCCACTCGCTGCCACCCGTTCCATCCAACTACCGCTCAGGCGGAAAAAATGGCGATGCCGAATACAAGTATGGTAAAGACGCAGAAGCTTCTCTGACCGTTCCCGAAGGCTACAAAGTCGAGCTTTTCGCTTCCGAGAAAGAATTTCCCAATCTCGCTAACCCCATGCAGCTTTCTTTTGATGACAGAGGACGCCTGTGGGTTGCAACCATGCCCACCTATCCCGCCTATAAGCCGGGAGATGCTCTGCCTAACGACAAAATTCTCATTTACGAGGACACCAACAACGATGGCAAAGCCGATAAAGAAATTGTTTTTGCTGACAAACTGCATCTTCCCATCGGCTTCGAATTTGCCCCAGAAGGTGTCTATGTTTCCCAAGAACCAAACATCATATTGCTCACCGACACCGATGGCGACGATAAAGCGGACGTCCGCAAAATCGTTCTCGGAGGCTTTGATAGTCACGATACCCACCACGCCATCGGAGCTTACGCGGCTGATCCATCTGGAGCATTCGTCATGGGCGAAGGTGTTTTCCTTCACTCCAACGTTGAGACGGCCTATGGTCCAGAGCGCGGTGTGGATGGCGGATTTTGGCGCTTTTCTCCGCAAAATTCCCGCCTAGAACGCACCGCTCAGGTTAGTATTCCGAACCCATGGGGCATCGCTTTTGACGATTGGGGACAAGACTTTTTCCTTCATACCTCTGGCCCTAACTTGAACTGGATGATGCCGTCCTCAATCAAGCCTAAATACGGTGTACAAACCCCCTTGACGAAAGATTTAATCCCTCAAGGCCACGCCGTGCGCCCAACATCGGGCCTGGAAATCGTCTCCTCGCGTCACTTTCCCGATGAAGTGCAAGGTGATATTTTGCTCGCCAACAACATCGGATTCCTCGGCATCAAGCAGCACTCGATCGTCGATGAAGGCACGGGCTACAAAACCGCATTCCGTCAGGATTTGCTCAAATCATCCGATGGCAATTTCCGTCCAGTGGATCTCGAATTCGCTCCAGATGGCTCACTCTACGTCATCGATTGGCACAACGTACTCATTGGTCACATGCAGCATAATGCCCGTGACCCCTTCCGTGACCACGTCCATGGCCGCGTCTATCGCATCACCTATCCTTCACGTCCGCTCGTCAAACCAACTCCTGTTGAAAAGGCACCGCTGGCCATATTGTTCGAGAACTTGAAGTCGCCAGAACTTCGTCAACGCTATCGCACACGCCGCGAGATACGCTCCCACGCACCTGCGACTGTTATCCCTGCTTTGAAAGACTGGGTTGCTAAGTTGGATAAAAATGATCCTCGCTATGAGCATCACGTCTTGGAAGCACTCTGGACCACCTGGGGCCTAAACCAAGTCGAAGATTCCTTCCTACGCCAAACGCTCGCAGCCAAGGACTTCCGCGCCCGAGCAGCTGCTGTCCGCGTCATTCGCTACAACTACCACAAGATCCCTGATCATGTTGCCATGCTTGAAAAAGCTGCCACCGATCCGGAAGGCCGTGTGCGCCTTGAGGCTCTCGTAGCCGCCTCCTGGATGGACAATGCCGCTGCCAAAAAGCTCGTAAGCTTAATCGCTACACAGCCGCAAGATGACTGGATGAGCAATGCCATCAAGACCGCTTCCGACCGCCTCGCTGGCGTGACTGAGAAAGTTGTGGATGAGCACCCCATGCCGCCCATTCCTGCACACCTCAGCGATGCCGAGAAAAACCAATTCAAAGACGGACATAAAATCTATTTCCGTGATGCTCATTGCGCCACTTGCCACCAAGCCGACGGAAAAGGTCTGCCACCAGCATTCCCTCCACTTGCTGAAAGCCCATGGGTCACTGAAGATCATGACCGATTGATCAAACTGACTCTCCACGGCCTCATGGGGCCCTTTGAACTCCACGGCAAAAAGTATGAAGGCCAAGTCCCAATGACACCATTCGGTGGCATGCTCAAAGATGACGAAGTCGCCGCTGTGCTCACCTACGTTCGCAATAACTTCGGTAATAAAGCTCCCGCGATCACGCCCGAGCAAGTTGCCAAGGTCCGCGCCGATACAAAGGCCCGCGCTGCATTCTACACCGTCGATGAACTGCTCAAAGAGCACCCGATGAAATAAGAATTTCTCATCTCATTACCACGCCCTCAGTCATCCGGCTGGGGGCGTTTTTTTATCTTCAAAAGCGCGCATGAACCACAAGGTGCAAATGATGGTGAACCCCGTCAGAATCGCCCAGTAACTGGTCCAATCGTCTCCCCTTTCGACCGTATAGCGGTGAAGAATTTTTAAACCAACGGTGCCGAGCAAAGCTCCGATGCCATTTGTCACCAAGCCTAACAAACCTTGCATTTGCCCGCGCATCGCTGGCTCCACCCGTTGATCCATGTAGATTTGGCCAGTAATGAAAAACAACGTGTAACAAATGCCATGAATCGCAATTCCAGGCCACATCCAGAGCAAAGACTCTTGCTCACCACCCAAGGAAAACAACACAAAGCGCAGCACACTGAATCCCAATCCAACCAAGAGTAAGGTCTTGAGTCGATAACGCAACATCAGCCATCCCGTCACCGCCATTGCCGCCACTTCACTCCATTGACCAAAACTCATGGTGAAGGTGGAGCGCATATCGCCCAAAACTCGCAGATGCTCGGGTGTATGCATATAAAATGATGTGATGGGCATCGTCAACACTGCCGAACCAACCAACAATACGCGTAAGTTTTTGTCCTTGAGCAGACGAAACGCATCGAAGCCTAAGAGGCTGCGCCAATGCGAGCTCACACCGCGCGGCGGCGTATGTGGAGCGAACAATAAACTGCAAGCGAGGATGATTCGGCAAACGGCCCCTGCATAGCCTGATATCGGCGAGGCGTCAGCGCGCATGACCAAACTCGCAATCCAGCCCCCCAGAATCCAGCCCACCGTGCACCACAAGCGCACCTGTGCAAACTGAGCTTCAGGCCGCGGCAAATGAGTCATTGCAATGGTAATTACCAAGTTCCACAAGGGGGCTCCAATCACGGTTGTGAGAAAAAACAAGCACACAAAATACCATGGATGCAAACCACGATCGAGACAATAAAATGCGCCCACCATAGTGATCGAGCTAATCACACTCACCCAAGCCGCAAGCTTCTGTGCGGCGATTTTCTGATCGGCAATCGCCCCACTGCACAAAGGAGAAATCATCGAAGCGATCGGAAAGATAAAAAACACCAAGGCTACCCAATCATTGCCCCAACCTGCTTGCTTGATGATGTTAGTCAGCCCCGGCAACCAAAAGCCCGGCCCCATTCCAAGCATGAAAAAAATGGCACAAAGCCGCACAAAAACCGCTTTTGATTCATTCTTGCTCGACGCCTGCCAATCCTCACTCACGCGCACCGCTTGTGCCGCAATTTCCCATCGCTGCCAATCCTAAATCAATCATGACCCTAATCACACAATCATTGATCTCTTCGCATTCGATAAAATTTCCCAAAAATGATTGGATCAACTCCATTCACTCTGACAGAATCGCCTACCCGCAATCGTATTCAATTGACTTTAAAATCCCCAAGCCCAGTCACGGATCATACCTATGAAAACCATCGCTATCCTGCTCAGCTGCCTTTTGTTCCCCATCATCACTCAAGCAGCTCCTCTCGTATTTGAAGGAACCAACGGCCCTGGAAAAGGCAAGCACATCGTCTTCATTGCAGGCGACCATGAATACCGCTCAGAAGAAACACTTCCCGCGATCGCTCGTATCATGGCCAAGCACCACGGTTTCAAATGCACCGTGCTCTTTAACCTCGAAAAAGATGGAACGATCGCTGCCGGATCGCCTTCCACAATTCCCGGCATGGAAGCACTCGCTAGCGCTGACCTTGCCGTCCTATTTCTCCGCTTCCAAAACCTCCCCGATGAGCAAATGAAGCACCTCGATGACTACCTGAAACGTGGCGGTCCAGTCATAGGACTCCGCACCTCCACACACGCTTTCAAAATTAACGCCAAACAAACCTTCGCCCGCTATTCATACGATTACAAAGGCAACGACTACACGAAAGGATTCGGCCACCAAATTCTCGGGCAAACTTGGGTCGGACACTACGGCAGCAACCATAAACAAAGCACCCGCATCACCATCGCAACCGATCAAGAATCCCACCCCATCCTGCGCGGCGTCAAAGACATTTGGGTCCAAGCAGGCGGCTACGTGGGCAAACCCACCGACGGTGAATTCCTCACCATGGCCCAACCGCTCAACGGCATGACTCCCGACTCACCTGCCGATGCAAAAAAACGCCCGATGCCTTCGGAATGGACACGCAGTTACAAAACCGCGGACGGTAAAACAGCCCGCGTTTTCACCACCCTTTACGGCGCCTCGGCTGACATCACCAACGAGGGATACCGTCGCATGCTCGTCAACGCGCACTTCTGGGCACTTGGCATGGAGCAATCCATCACAGAGCAACTCAACGTCTCACTTGTTGGCCCCTACAAGCCGAACAAATTTACCTTCAATGGCCACGCACGTGGCATCAAGCCCGAAGCATACTCTGGATTCACCAGCCCCATTCCCGCCAATAACAACACCCAAAGCACACAGAACAAAGCGATTCCGGCTGGCAAAGCGCTTGCAGAAGTCCCAGCCGATTACAAAGATCCGCTCCCATTCACCTTCAAAAAAAATGACACCATTGCCATTCTTGGTAATGCACTCCCTGATCGCATGCAACACGATGCATGGATGGAAACGCTGCTGCAAAGCGAGCTCAAAAACCAAAGTATCCGCTTTCGCACCATGAGCATCAGCGGAGATCGCCCCACTTCTTTCCCTCGCAGTAGCGGCCAAATGTCGATGACGGACTACCTCCGCCACGTGAAACCCAACGTCGTCTTTGCGTTTTTCGGTTACAATGAGTCCTACGAAAATAAGCCTGAAAATTACAAAAAGAACCTCCTCGATTTCATCAAAAACACCCGAGCCGCCAAGCCCAACGGCACGGACTTTCCCCGCATCGTCTTATTCAGCCCCATTGCCCGCGAAGATACTGGCAACCCGAATCTCTCAGATGGCAAATCCCATAATGTCATCCTCGCCGCCTACACCAAAGCCACCCAAGAGGCCGCCATAGAAGCTGGCGTAGCTTTCATCGACATCTACCACCCCTCTCTCGAGCTCTACAAAGACGCAGAATCCCCGCTCACCATCAATGGCGTTCACCTCTGCGCTGAAGGCAATCGCCTACTTGCCGAAGTCATCGCGAAAGCACTGCTCAACAAATCCATCACCGCCTCGCCCTCACTCGAAGACCTCCGCCAAGCTGTCCTCGATAAAAACATCCACTGGTACAACCGCTATCATGCATCCAATGGCAACGACATCTGGGGCGGACGCTCTAAACTTAGCTTCGTCAATGGTCAAACGAACGCTGAAGTTCTTCAGCACGAGCTGATCATGCTCGATATCATGACAGCAAACCGCGACCAACGCATCTGGGCTCGCAGTGTCGGAAAAGATCTCAAAATCGACGATTCCAATGTACCCAAACCCATTCCCGTCATCTCCAACGTTGGCGGTGGCAGCAAAAGCAGCAGTGCCGAAAAAGAAGGCCGCACCAACTACCTGAGCGCAGAAGAAGCCATCAAAGACTTTGCCTTGGCCAAAGGATTCAAAATCGAACTCTACGCTGATGAATCGCGCTTTCCCGAACTCGTAAATCCCGTGCAAATGCAAGTCGATGCCAAAGGTCGACTGTGGGTCGCCTGCTGGCCAGACTACCCCAAACTCGAACCAGGAAAACCCGTCCGCGACTCGCTATTGATCCTCGAAGACGATGGCAATGGCAAAGCCAAGAGTGCCAAGGTTTTCGCCCAAACGCAAAACCCTCTCGGCTTCGAGTTCTGGAACAACGGAGTTCTCGTCACCAGACAATCCGAACTCCTCCACATCAAAGACACTAACGGTGATGACCGCGCCGATACCGAGACCATCATGCTTACGGGGCTCGATACCGCAGACACTCACCACGGCGCTAACAACCTGATCTATGGTCCCGATGGTGGCATCTATTGGCAAAGCGGCGTCTTCATGCAACACAATCATGAGCATCCTTGGGGCTCATCGCTGCAAACCACAGCCAGCGCTATGTATCGCTTTGACCCGCGCCGTTTTTCCATTGCCGTCCACGCGGGCAACTCACCCAACCCCCACGGCACCTCGTTCGACTACTGGGGCTATTGTTTTGCCACCGATGGCACCGGCGGCCGCGCCTACCAAGTCCGCCCAGAGGGCAACAGCTTCAAAATGCACGAACTGCTCAAAAAAGAAGTTCGCCCTGTCACCGCCAGTACCGTTGTATCCAGCAGCCACTTCCCCGATGACATGCAAGGAGATTTTCTCATCTGCAACGTGATCGGATTCCTTGGATTGAAGCATTACGACCTCGCCAGAGATGCAGCAAAAGGCACCGTCTGGGGCACTCCTGCCGGAGATGAACTCACAGCAAAAACCACTAACGCCGATGGCTCCCAAACCGAGCAACAAGCCCGTGGCTTTCTCATCAGCGGTGACAAAAACTTCCGCCCTTCTGGTGCCGTCTTTGGCCCCGATGGCTCGCTTTACATCAGCGATTGGCACAACGTCATCATCGGTCACATGCAGCACAACGTACGTGATCCGAATCGTGACCACAAGCACGGCCGCATCTACCGCATCACTGCCATTGATCGCCCACTCCAGAAAATCATCCCCATCGCTGGTCAACCGATCGCCGCGTTGTTAGAAAACCTAAAATCTCCGATCGATGGCATACGCCACCGCACCCGCATCGAGCTAAGCGGACGCGATAGCGAGCAAGTCATCGCCGAGACGCAAAAATGGATCAAACAATTCAAGCCTGACAACAAAGAACATGCCCATCATCTGTTAGAGGCGCTCTGGCTCCACCAGCAACACAACGTGCGCAATCTGCCTCTTCTCGAACAACTCCTCGCATCACCAGAGCCGCACGCCCGCAATGCGGCCAAGGTCGTGGAACATCTTTGGCTAAAAGTCGAAGCAAACACTCAGGGCGGAATCATCGCCGATGCTCCCGAAGAAAAAATCAAAGTTACCATCCCCGCCCATCTCGCCAAATCAGACCACGCTACGTATCAGCTCGGAGCCGAAGTATTCCACCGCGAGGCCCACTGTGTCACTTGCCACCAAGCCAATGGCGAAGGACTAGCAAATGTATATCCACCGCTTAATGGCACGCCATGGGTGACAGGTAGTGAAGAACGCCTCATCAAAATCGCCCTCAACGGCCTGTGGGGCAAAATTCACGTCAATGGCAAAGAATTTGACACCGCGAAGGGAGTTCCTCCCATGACCGCCTTCGGTTCACTGCTCGACGACAAAGAACTCGCTGCTGTTCTCACCTACGTCCGCAACTCTTGGGGCAACAAATCCCCCATCGTCACTCCTCAATCCGTGCAACGTGTGCGTCAGTACAACAAAGCCCGCACCACTTTCTGGACACCCGAAGAGCTTCTCAAAGCACACCCTCTCGAAAAATAAGCATCCCTATGTGACGAAAAAAAGCG